>DONB01000050.1 GCA_003510325.1 Thiobacillus sp.
CTCCTGGAGGAACCGCTGGAATAGGTTTCGCTGATATTGATGCCGCCGATGAAGGCGATGCGACCGTCGACCACCAGCAACTTGCGGTGGTCGCGGTTGTTCAGCAGCCACTCCTTTTTTTTACCGGCCAAGGGGTTGACCGGATTGTATTCGAGCACCTGGATGCCGCCGGCGCGCAGGCGCTCAAAAAATCCCTCGGGCGTATTCAGGCAGCCGACGCTGTCGTAGATCAAGGCGACCCGGACGCCTGTGGCCTGTTTTGCAAGCATCAGGTCGGCAAACTGCTGGCCGATGTCGTCGGCTTCAAAAATGTAGGTTTCCAGATAAATGTGGTCTTTGGCGGCCCGCATGGCTGCAAACATGGCCCGATAGGTTGCGGGACCGTCTTCCAGCAGTGTCAGCTTGTTGCCCAGCACCAGCGGACTGCCAATATTGATCGCCTGCTCCATGGCCAGGTGCTTCTGCAGGATGTCGATCTCACCGGATGTGCGCTGGAGTTTCTCGATGATGGCATCGCTTCTGCCTTCGGGGACAGGACCGCGCGCGCCCTCGAACGCCACCGCCTGTGTGTGGGGCGTTTGCGTTTCGCGCGTGGTGTCGGGAAGGCTTGCGCAACCGGCCCCGGTAAGCAGCATGTATGCTGCCGCCATGCGCCAGGCCTGGGGGGGCGCCAAGCGGAAATACCCGGTCAAGTCTGCTCCCACGGCAAGCCATCGAACCGCCAGCCATTTTTCGTGCTGCGATGGCGCGTTTCATCCATGTCCCCTTCGAACCCGTGTTCGATGTTGTACACCTCGGGGAAACCGTATTTTTCGAGATAGCGTCCGGCATCCGCCGAACGCCGGCCGGAACGGCAGATCAGCACCACCGGGCGATTGACCGATGCCGCCTTGCGCGCATGGCCGAGAAAATCGGGATTCACGTCCCAGTCCGGCCCGTCCTGCCAGGCGATGTGAATTGCCCCCACGGGATGACCGACGAACAGGTATTCGATTTCCGAACGGCAATCGATGAAGACAGCTTCGGGATGCTGCTGCAAAAAGACGTGGGCTTCGGTCGGGTTGAGTACTTTCATGGGCAACTCCGCAATGACATGCTTCACCCTAGCAGCAGACGGTGCTGTCACCAACGTTTGGCGCATAACGCGCAATATAAAAACCCCGCCGAAGCGGGGTTTTTGCAAGCCTTTTTTCGATCAGTTCGCGGAGCGACGCAGCGTGCGTGTGAGTCCAAAAAGTCCGGCGCCGAGCAGCAACAGGGTGCCCGGCTCGGGAACCTGGCCGCCGCCACCGCCGCAGCCATTGCCGCCGGGATTGTCGGTACAGGTGGTGCCTGCGACCTTCAGCAGCTTGAAGGCGTCTTTCTTGGAGTCGTTGGTGCCGTTGTTGGCCCCGATCAACCAGTAGCTGGAATAGATGTCGGTGTCATTGATGGTTTTCCAGCCCGTGCTGCTGCCTCCGCTATGGTGCCCGACCAGGGTCCAGCCCGCAGTCGCCATGGAGGCATCGGTGTAAGTCAAACCGGCAAGCGTGCCCACACCGGCCCCAGTATAGGCATACACCGAAAAGTCGGAGTCGCCGTAGCCGGTATTGCCGCTCACCCAGCCGAAATAGGTGTAATCGAGGTTGACCTTGTCCCCGCTGAAGGTGAACAGGATCGAATCCTTGCGCTGGTCGTTGTCGATCGCATGTTCGGGACTGTAGCCTTCGCTGGTGTCGCCGCTGCCGCTGCAGGGCGATGAGCCGCAGTCATTGTTCTTGACGCCGAGGCCGCTGCTGCCGTTGTAGGTCAGAAACCCGCCNNCCCGCCTTGCAGCACCGTGTTCGTGCCGGCCGATCCGTTTGCCGTATTCCCCCAGGCGGATGCCGTCGCCGTGACGTCGCCCTGGGTATTGGAACTGCTGTTGTTGAAGACCCAGGTGGCCGCAGAAGCCGCGCCGGCCGCACCCATGATCGCCAGGCCGGTCAGCATGGCCACGGTTTTATTGTCGATTTTCATTACGTACTCCGCAGGTTTTGTTTATCAGTCTGCAGGCAGCAAATTTGATGCCTGAAATATGTATTTGTTTATTTTCAATTGGTTATAAAAAAAAGAATCAGGTTCCCCAGGATGCGATGTAAAAAAATCCGACGTTGCCGGCCTAGCGGCGTTGCTTGCCCAGCGCCTGTTCCAGATGCGCCCGGATTTCAGGATCGTCAGGCGCACGCAATGCCGCCTCGCGCAGATAGCGCAACCCCTTGTCGACCTGGCCCTGACGCACCAGCACCCATCCCAGCGTGTCGTTGACCTGGGGCTGGTTCGGCGCCAACGCGCGTGCGCGCTCGGCGTGTTTCAGCGCGCCGGCATGACTCTCCTGGCGTAGCAGCACGTTGGCGAGGTTGTTGTGGGCACGCGCATCCCGGTCGTCGCCGCGCACAAGTTCCGCATAGACGGCGCCTGCCCGCGGCATGTCGGTCAGCGCCAGCCAGGCTTCACCCAGCGCGTGTGCCGCTGCGCGGTCGGCAGGATGGCGCCTCGTCCAGTCCTCCATCAGCCGGGCGGCTTCCTTGACCTGACCGGATGCCATCAGGGCGCCGTACAGACCGAACAGGCTGTCGCTTGCGGAATCGCTTGCATAGGCCTTGCGGTAGGCCTCGACCGCTTCGGCCTGGCGCTGCTGGCTCAGTCTGAGTTCACCCATCAGACGCAAGGCGTCGGCCTGGTTGCCACCCTGGCCGAGCAGGGCCTGAACCTGTTTCTCGGCTTCGTCCAGCTTGCCTTGCCGGGCATCGAGGCGGGCCTTCAGCACACGCGCCGAACGGTTCTGCGGATCGGCCAGCAGCACTTTGCTGAGGCTGTATTCCGCCCCCCCCAGATCGCCGATGCGCATTTGCTCGGCCGCGCCACGCATCAGCCAGCCGGCATTGAAGGATGCAACCTGAGTCAAGCGGCGCAGGGCCGCGTTGGCAAGCTCATTGTTGCCTAGCGCGATCTGGCTTTGCGCCAGCGCAAACAGGGTACCGGGATGGTTGGGCGCAAGCGTCTGCGCGGCCTTGGCGGCATCGAGCGCCTGATTCGCCTGACCGCGTCGCAGATACACCGCGTTCAGGGCCAGCTTCGGCCGCACATCCTTGCCGTGCAGGCTGCCCGCCTTGTCGAGCCAGCGCACGGCCTCGGCGAAGCGCCCTGCGCTTTCCTCCAGCCGCGCCAGTTCGAGCATGGCATCGAGATGGTTGGGCACGACTTTCAGGATGCCGAGATAGCGCTGTCGTGCCTTGTCGATCCGGCCATCGGCTTCGTCCAGGCGAGCGAGATTGAGATGTGCGGTATAGAAGCTCGGTACAGCCTTGATGGCCGCCACGTAGGCTGCACGTGCGCCCGCACGGTCACCGGCCGCCAGTTTGGCGACGCCGAGCAGATTGCGGGTGGAGATGTTGCCGGGTTCGCGCTTGAGAATGGCCTCGGCGATGTCCACTGCACGCGCCGGTTCGCCGCGCTTGAGATAGGCGATTGCGAGCGGGACGCCGGTCTGCGAACTGGCTGGCGCCAGCCGGTAGGCGCGCTGCAGAGCATCGAGGCCCGCGTCCTTCTGACCCGTGCTCAGCAGACTGATCCCGAGNNCCGCCTGTGCTGCTTCCTGGAGCAGAAGCGCCGCCTTGCCATGGTTGCCCTGCCCCATGTAGGCGGCGCCCAGCATGGAAAGGACGCGCGCATCGTCAGGATAGGCACGCAACGCCGGCTGCAGCATGGCGATGGCGCGCTCGTACTGGCGTTCGGCCAGGTAGATGCTGCCGAGGAGCTTGCGCGCGCCCGCCTCGCTCGGCCGCTTGTCGAGATAGGCAAGCAGATAGCTCCTGGCGCGCTCGAATTCGCCCAGCGCATGGTGGGCCAGGCCGCCCAGCAACTGAAGCTGGTCGCTGGCGGCGAGGAATTCCGGCGACAGCGCACCGAGCGTGCGCGTCGCATCCTGCAAGGCCTTGCGCGCATTGGCAGTATCGCCCTGGCGGCTGAAATAGAGCGCGCGCAGGTAGGCGCCGCGCGGATCGGCACCGAAATGCGTGTGCAGGTAGTCGATGTCGGCCCTGGCCTCGCTGTCGCGCTTGAGGTCGAGCAGGATCGCTGCGCGCGCCAGACGCGCATCGACATTGAGCGGCTGGACTTCCAGCGCACGACTGTAGTCGCGTGCGGCGGTCTGCAAATCGCCCTGTGCGTGGGCAATCGACGCCAGCACATTGAGCGCGTCGCCGTTGCGCGGGGAACGCTGCAAGGCACGCTGGACGGTCGTGCGCGCATCCTGCGGACGCCCTGCATTGAGGTGGATCTGCGCCTGCAGGGCCAGCGCGCGCGCCTCGCCGCCCTTGACCTGCTCGGCCAGCCTTGCGCTCGTCATGGCACCGTCGTACTGACTGAGCGCGATCTGGGCGCGTGCGCGCAGCAGGAGCATGTCGAGGCGCGCCTGGGGCGGCAGGCCATCTGCACCGAATTTCTCGATCAGCGCACGGGTTTTCCCCTGGTCCAGATAAGCCTGCGCCTGATAGACAGCGATCTGGGCCCGCGCCGCCCCCAGTCTTTCGGCATCCGCCAGTGCGCGTTCCGCTGCTGCCGGCTCGCCGCGGCGCAGGTGCGCCTGCCCCATCAGCACCAGCGCCGGCAGCATGCGCGCATCTTCCTTGAGTGCGTTCTTCAGCTGAATGAGCGCGCCGGCGTCGTCGCGGCGCTCGTAGCGCTTCAGCGCATCCTCGTAGTAACGCGATGCCTTTTCGGCGGAATCGGCATGGACGAGCGGCGCGAACAGCGCTGCGCTCAGCAGGAATACCAGCGTACGCGGCAAAGACATTTTGGCTCCAGGAGCAGTGATCCCGTAGCTCAGGCAAATTCCGTACCCGGCGGCCAAACTGCACCCATGCGCCCGGACCGATCCAACGCCTCGCCCGGGCGTCGAAAACTCGGCCCGACTGTCGGCACGCCAACCATCGGGGAACGGCGATGCACACCTTATATAATGGACGTTTTGCTCGCCCGTCCCTGCCCATGTCCCGCGCCGAATTGCTCCGCTCCCTGCTCGCCCAACGCATCCTGGTCCTCGACGGCGCGATGGGGACGATGATCCAGTCCTACTCGCTCGGCGAGGCGGATTATCGCGGCGAACGCTTCGCAGATTTTGCGCACGACCTCAAGGGCAACAACGATCTGTTGTGCCTGACTCAGCCGCAGATCATCAAGGAAATCCACGCCAAGTACCTGGCCGCCGGCGCCGATATCCTCGAGACCAACAGCTTCAACGCCACCTCGATTTCCATGGCGGACTACCACATGGAACACCTGGTGCCGGAGCTCAACTTCGCCGCCGCCAAACTCGCGCGCGAGGCGGCCGACGAGGCGACCGCGGCCAATCCGGCCAAGCCGCGTTTCGTCGCCGGCGTGCTGGGGCCCACCTCGCGCACCGCGACCATTTCGCCCGACGTCAACGACCCGGGCTTCCGCAATGTGACCTTCGACCAGCTGCGCGTAGCCTATCTGGAAGCGATCGACGGCCTGGTGAAGGGCGGCGCCGACATCCTGATGGTCGAGACGATTTTCGACACTTTGAACGCCAAGGCCGCGCTGTTCGCGATCGAGGAATATTTCGAAAAGAACAACATGCGCCTGGCGGTGATGATCTCCGGCACCATCACCGACGCCTCCGGCCGTACCCTGTCGGGCCAGACTGGCGAGGCGTTCTGGAATTCGGTGCGCCACGCCCGGCCGCTGTCGATCGGGCTGAACTGCGCGCTCGGCCCCGATCTGCTGCGCCAGTATGTCGAGGAACTCTCCAGCAAGGCCGACGTGTTCATCTCGGCACACCCCAACGCCGGCCTGCCGAACGCCTTCGGCGAATACGACATGGACGGCGCCGAAATGGCAGTGCACATCGGCGAGTGGGCGCGGTCGGGTCTGTTGAACATCGTCGGCGGCTGCTGCGGCACCACGCCAGCGCACATCGCCGCCATCGCGAAATCGATCGAAGGCGTCGCGCCGCGCAAGCCGCCGGTTCTCGAACCCGCAATGCGTCTCTCAGGCCTCGAGCCGTTCAACGTCGGCAAGGACAGCCTCTTCGTCAACGTCGGCGAGCGCACCAACGTCACCGGCTCGAAGGCGTTCGCCCGCATGATCCTCGAGGGCCGCTACGACGACGCGCTGTCGGTCGCGCGCCAGCAGGTTGAGAACGGCGCCCAGATCATCGACATCAACATGGACGAGGGCATGCTCGACGCCGAGGCAGCGATGGTGCGCTTCCTCCACCTGATCGCCTCGGAGCCCGACATCGCGCGGGTGCCGATCATGATCGACTCGTCGAAGTGGAGCGTGATCGAGGCGGGCCTGAAATGCATCCAGGGCAAGGGCATCGTCAATTCCATTTCGATGAAGGAAGGCGAGGCCGAGTTCATCGAGCGCGCGAGGCTGTGCCGGCGCTACGGCGCGGCGGTGATCGTGATGGCCTTCGACGAAACCGGCCAGGCCGACACTTACGCGCGCAAGACCGAGATCTGCGCCCGGGCTTATAAATTGCTGACCGAAACCGTCGGCTTCCCGCCCGAAGACATCATCTTCGACCCCAATATCTTCGCGGTCGCCACCGGCATCGAGGAGCACGCCAACTACGCGGTCGACTTCATCGAAGCCACCCGCTGGATCCGCCACAACCTGCCGCACGCCCACATCTCGGGCGGCGTCTCGAACGTGAGCTTCTCGTTCCGCGGCAATGACGCGGTGCGCGAGGCGATCCACACCGCCTTCCTGTATCACGCGATCCAGGCCGGGATGGACATGGGCATCGTCAACGCCGGCCAGCTCGGCGTGTACGCCAACCTCGACCCGGAACTCAAGGAGCGCGTCGAGGACGTGCTGCTGAACCGCCGCGCCGATTCGACCGAGCGGCTGGTAGCCTTTGCCGAGAACGTGAAGGGCGGCGCCAAGGAAAAGGTCGTCGATCTGGCCTGGCGCAGCCTGCCGGTCAACGAGCGGCTCTCGCACGCGCTGGTGCAGGGCATTACCGAATTCATCGTCGAGGACACTGAAGCCGCGCGCCTCGAATGCGAGCGCCCGCTGCACGTGATCGAAGGCCCGCTGATGGCCGGCATGAACGTGGTCGGCGACCTGTTCGGCGCCGGCAAGATGTTCCTGCC
>DONB01000191.1 GCA_003510325.1 Thiobacillus sp.
CCGTGTCTCAGTCCCAGTGTGGCGGATCATCCTCTCAGACCCGCTACTGATCGTCGCCTTGGTAGGCCTTTACCCCACCAACTAGCTAATCAGACGTCGGCCGCTCGAATAACGCAAGGTCTTGCGATCCCCTGCTTTCCCCCTCAGGGCGTATGCGGTATTAGCACACCTTTCGGTGCGTTATCCCCCATTACTCGGTACGTTCCGACGCATTACTCACCCGTTCGCCACTCGCCACCAGGAGCAAGCTCCCGTGCTGCCGTTCGACTTGCATGTGTAAAGCATGCCGCCAGCGTTCAATCTGNNGGATCAAACTCTTCAGTTCAATCACTGCTATTACTTCAATACTTCTGTCGCTCAACTCAAATGAATTACTTCATTGAAGTGTGAGCATTTATGCTAGTTGTCAGACCAGCCAAAGCCAGTCCAACTACCGCAACAACACCCACACCTATCGGCTGTAAATTGTTAAAGATCAATCGATTAGCAACGTGTCCCGCTTTTCGCGTTTCTCGCTGCGTTTCGAGAAGGTGCGCATTCTACAGAGCAGAAATTATCCGTCAACACTTTCCGCAAAATAATTTTAAATAATTGTGACGCGGGCAAATTTTCGCTTGCCGACCTGGGCCACCACAGTCGCGCCAACAGGCACGCTCACGCCTTTATCCGCCACACGTTCGCCGTCGATCCGCACCCCGCCGCCGGCTATCTGGCGGATGGCATCCGAGGTGCTGGGCACCAGTCCGGCCTGCTTAAGCAACTGCGGCACCAGCAGCGCACCGTCGACGCCCGGCAGGCTGATTTCCGGCATCTCGTCAGGCAACGCGCCTTTCTGGAACCGTGCCTCGAATTCGGTCAGCGCCTGTTCGGCAGCGGCCTGATTGTGGAAACGCGCCACGATTTCCTGCGCAAACCGCACCTTGATGTCGCGCGGATTGGCGCCCTCGGCCACCTGCCGCTTCCAGCCCTCGATGGTCGCAAGCGACTCGAACGAGAGCAACTGGATATAGCGCCACATCAAATCGTCCGAGATCGACATCAGTTTGCCGAAGATCTCCTGCGGCGGTTCGTTGATGCCGATGTAGTTGCCGAGCGATTTCGACATCTTGTTGATGCCGTCTGTCCCCTCGAGCAAAGGCATTGTCAGGATGCACTGCGGCGGCTGCCCATGATGCTTCTGCAGTTCGCGTCCCATCAGCAGGTTGAACTTCTGGTCGGTGCCCCCGAGTTCGACGTCGGCTTTCAACTCGACCGAGTCGTAGCCCTGGATCAGCGGATACAGAAATTCATGGATCGCGATCGGCTGCTGATTGCTGTATCGCTTATGGAAATCGTCCCGCTCCAGCATGCGCGCCACGGTGTGCGTCGCCGCCAGCCGAATCATGCCGGCCGAGCCCAGTTTTTCCATCCATTCCGAATTGAAACGCACTTCGGTCAGGGCCGGATCGAGGATCTTGAACACCTGCTCCTGATAGGTCTTGGCATTCTCTGCCACCGCCTCGGGGGTCAACGGCGGACGGGTGGCATTCTTGCCGGTGGGGTCACCGATCATGCCGGTGAAGTCGCCCACCAGGAAAATGACCTGATGTCCCAGCGTCTGGAACTGGCGCAGTTTGTTCAGCAGCACGGTGTGGCCCAGATGCAGATCGGGGGCCGTCGGATCGAATCCCGCCTTGATCCGCAACGGACGGCCCGTTTTCAGCTTTTCGGCCAGTTCGGCCTCGACCAGCAGCTCGTCGGCCCCACGCCTGATTTCCCGCAACGCGTCCTGCATCAAATTCCTCTCTGCGACAGGTCAAGTTTGCCCGGACCTGTCCGTAAAACATAAATACCTTTTCATCCACCGCGCGCAAGCTGCTGTTTGGATTGAAAAAATTCCTCCGGGGGCATTTATGGTAGACTCCCGGCTCGATTACGGAAGGGAAACGGTCTATGCCGCTCACCAAACTGAGAATCTTAACCTATCGCATGACCGGAGCGGAACGCCGCTTCAGCCTGCGCACTCTGGTTGCACTCTCCAGCCTGCCGCTGTTCGGCGTCGTGGCCGCCTTCGGCCTGGCGCCCGACACCAACACCCTCGACATCACCCCGCAAACCATTACCGAAGCCATCGCCCTGCCGGCGCTGGCCAGCGCGAGCAGCAACGACAGCTTTGAACGCGAAAGCGTGATCCAGTCCGGCGACACCCTGTCCAGCGCGCTGTCGCGGCTCAGAATCGACGACCTGGAAATCCAGCGCCTGCTGGCCACCGATGGGCTGCGTCAACTGGCGTCCAGCATCCGGGCCGGCCGACGCATCCAGGCCACCACCACGCAGGATGGCCAGTTGATCGCCATCCGGTTCGATCGCGGCGACGCACCCGCCCTGACAGTCCGCAAACAGGGCGACAGCTTTGTCTCGGAAGAAAGCAGCGAAGTGCTTGAAACACGGGTGGTGATGCGCTCCGGCCGCATCCTGTCATCGCTGTATGGCGCCACCGACAGCGCAGGCGTCCCCGACAAGATCGCCAACCAGATGGCCGAGACCTTCTCGACCAGCCTGGATTTCCGCGAAGACCTGCGCCGCGGCGACACCTTCTCGGTCATCTACACGGTCGATTACCGCAATGGCGAACCCATTGCCGCCGGCAAACTGCTCGCCGCAGAGTTCGTCAACGCCGGCAAACCCTATCAGGCCGTCCTGTTCCGCGACAATTCCGGCCGCGAAGCCTATTACACCCCCGAAGGCGAATCGCTGAAGAAGGGCTTCCTGCGTTCGCCGCTGGAATTTTCTCGCGTTACCTCGAGCTTCAGCAATTCGCGCAAGCACCCCGTTTACGGTTTCCACCGCGCCCATACCGGCGTCGATTTCGGCGCGCCCACCGGCACCCGGGTCAAGGCCACCGGCGAAGCCATCGTGAAGTTCGCCGGTCGCCGCGGCGGCTATGGCAACCTCGTCATCCTGCGCCATCCCAATGGCTACGAAACCTACTACGCCCACCTGAGCGCATTCGCATCCGGCATCCGCTCCGGACGCGCCGTCAGCCAGGGCCAGGTCATCGCCTATGTCGGCTCGACCGGCGCCTCCACCGGCCCGCACCTGCACTATGAAGTGCGCATTGCCGGTCGGCCGCAGAACCCCATGGCCATCAAGCTGCCGGGTTCGCCGCCCCTGTCTGTAGCCCAGCGGGCCCACTTCCGCGAACAGACCGCAACCTGGTCCGACAATCTGGCCCTGTTGCGCGGCACCAACCTCGCCGCACTCGATTGAGTTCAGCCACCACACATGAGACCGAACGCTATGTCGGTCTCATGTCCGGCACCAGTCTCGATGGTGTCGATGCCGTCCTTGCCGAAATAGACCCCTCCGGCCGCCCCCGCCTGCTTCACAGCCATTACCTGCCCTATCCGGACACCCTGCGCGCGCAGTTGCTGGCTTTGCACGCGCCGCAACCTGACGAAATCCATCTTGCCGCGCTCGCCGCCAACGAGCTGGCGCGCCTGTATGCCAAAGCGGTCAGCACACTGCTGGACGGCATTGCCCGCGACAGCGTGCGCGCGATCGGCTGCCACGGCCAGACGCTGCGCCACCGACCGGCGGATGGCTATACGCTGCAGATCGGCAATGCCACCCTGCTGGCCGAACTGACCGGCATCACGGTCGTCGCCGACTTCCGCAGCCGCGACATCGCCGCAGGCGGCCAGGGCGCGCCGCTGGTGCCCGCTTTCCATGCGCAGGCACTGCGGCTCCCCGGGATCCATCGCGTCATCGCCAACATCGGCGGCATCGCCAATATCACCGATCTGCCGGCTGATGGCACGGTGCGCGGCTGGGACACCGGCCCGGGCAACATGCTGCTGGATGCCTGGATCAAGCGGCACCGCGATGCCCACTACGACCGCGACGGCGCCTGGGCAGCGAGTGGGAGCGTTCACTCCGGCCTGCTGGCCGCGCTGACGCAGCACGCCTACCTGAAACAGCCCCCGCCCAAGAGCGCCGGGCGCGAACAGTTCAACCTCACGTGGCTGGACGCTACTCTTGGCAGCCTGGATGACGTGGTTGCGCCGGCCGACGTGCAGGCCACCCTGCTCGAATTCACCGCCACCAGCCTCGCCGACGCAGTCAAGCGCGAATGCCCTGGAGCACAGGAGATTTATGTCTGCGGCGGCGGCGCGCACAACGGCGCCCTGATGCAGCGTATTGGCGCCCATCTGCCCAACATACGGGTGGCGACCACTGCCGCCCTGGGCATTGATCCGGACTGGGTGGAGGCGCTCGCCTTTGCCTGGCTGGCACGGCAGACGCTGCATCGGGAACCGGGCAATCTGCCGGCGGTGACGGGCGCCCGGGGCGAACGCATCCTGGGGGCGATCTACCCGGCTTGACTCCTCCTTCGGGTCGAGGGCGGCCTGGCAGCGACGCGCCCCAT
>DONB01000065.1 GCA_003510325.1 Thiobacillus sp.
TCGTTGTTGGTGCCGTAGGTGATGTCGGCGGCGTAGGCGGCCTGCTTGGCATCGTGCGGCATCTGCGACAGGTTGATGCCAGTGGTCAGACCGAGGAAGCCATACAGCCGCCCCATCCATTCAGCGTCGCGGCTGGCGAGGTAATCGTTCACCGTCACCACGTGCACGCCCTTGCCGGTCAGCGCATTCAGGTAGGCCGGCAGCGTCGCCATCAGCGTCTTGCCCTCGCCGGTGCGCATCTCGGCGATCTTGCCGTCGTGCAGTACCATGCCGCCGACCATCTGGACGTCGAAGTGGCGCATGCCGAGCACCCGCCGGGAGGCTTCGCGCACCACGGCGAATGCTTCCGGCAGCAGCTTGTCGAGCGACTCGCCTTTTTCAAGCCGCGATTTGAACTCGGCGGTCTTGCCGGCCAGTTCGGCGTCGGACAATTTCTCCATCGCCGGCTCCAGCGCGTTGATCGCTTTCACCTTTTGCAGGTATTGTTTGACCAGCCGGTCGTTGCGGCTGCCGAAGACTTTTTTGAACAGGGATTGCAGCATGAGGAATCCGAAATGCGCGCAGGACGCGGTAAATCGTTGAATTTTAACATAGCGCCACAGGCTTCCTGTGACGCCTTCAAGACAGCGTCATGGGCTTCCCATGACAGCCGCGCGGCACGCCCATGAGTGCGACCAGCCTCGCCGACCTGCTCGCCAGCCAGCTGCCGAACGGCCTCGCCGTGCGCGCCCGCGCCCTGCTCGGCACCCAGGCCGCACTGGAGCGTGCCCTGCCCGCCGCGCTGGCCGGCCACGTGCGCGTGATGCAGCTGGAAAACAGCGTGCTGAGCCTCGCCTGCGACAGCGGCGCCGTCGCCAGCCGCCTGCGCCAGCAGACCGGCACCCTGATGGCCGGCCTCGGCAAGCAGGGCGTCGTCGTGGTCGATGTGCGCATCAGCGTCAATCCCGAACTGCTGGCGCGCTACGTCCACCCGGTCGAGAAACACGGCCTGCCGCCCGCCGCGCTGGAGGGTCTGGCTCACCTGAACACGGAAATCGAGGACGGGCCGCTGAAGGACGCGATCGGCCGCCTGCTGCAACACCACCGGAAGCCCTGATTCCGGCGCCCTCCCAGCCATGTGGCCGGAATGCGCCGCGTTCTATGCCGGGCGCACGCCTGCAGCTTGTCGGCGGCTCAGCACCACCAGCGCGATGCCGCCCAGAATGGCCATCGAAGCCAACATCAGGCGCAGCGTGACCGGCTCANNCCCGCCGCTGCAATGACCGGCACGGCGAGCTGTACCGTCGCCGCGTGGGTGGCGTCGAGGCCACGCAAGGCCGCGTACCACACGGCATAGCCTGCACCGGAAGCCAGTGCGCCCGACAGCACGGCATAGCCGGCTCCGGCGGCGTCGACCTGCATCCATGGCAGTGCCGCCACGCTCAGCCCGATCCCCAGCGGCGCCGCACGCAGGAAGTTGCCGGCCGTCGCGCCGAGCGGATCGGCCGTGCCGCGCCCGCGCAGCGAATACACCCCCCATGCGATGCCGGCCGCCAGCATCAGCAGCGAACCGCCGAGCGGCGGCGCCGACAGCCCCGGCAGCAGCAGATACCCCAGTCCGCCCACCGCCAGCGCCAGCCCGGCACCCTGCCGTCCGTTCAAGCGCTCGCCGGCGCGCAGCCCGGCGAAAATCATCGTCGCCTGCACCGCACCGAACAGCAACAGCGCGCCGACGCCGGTCGGCAGCGACACATAGGCAAAGGAAAATGCGGCAGCGTAGGCGAACAGCGCAAACGCCGACGGCCAACTGCCGCCGATGCCGCGCACATCCCGGCGCAGCGCAACGATCAACCACAGGGCCAGCGTGCCCGAAACCAGACGGATCGACGTGAAACTCGCCGCATCGATGTCCGAGCGTTCGAACGCCAGACGGCAGAGGATGGAATTGGCCGCGAACGCGATCAGGGCGATCAGCGTCAGCAACAGCACGCGGGAACGACGCATCGGCAGGCAGGAATAGGGCGCGTTGAGATGCGTGCCATTATGGCCGGAAGTCGTGCGGGCCGAACGACCAGCCCTGGATGGATGGCAATGCCCCCGCCAGAAGTGTCAGCCCGCCTTTCGCTTGCTAGCGGCAAACGATACCCCGAAGCCTGCCCCCTGGATGCGATTATCCGGCGCCCGGCCACAGGTGCGTTTGCGGCCATGAAGCATCAGCACAGGCAGCAGCAATGCCAACAGCCATGACGTCGCGGGCTCGGGCACGGCGAAGACGCGCCAGCCTGATACGAGGCTTATGTCGCCTCTCGGCTGCAACAACACGCCATGCGAGAGAAGCGGGAGACCCGCGAGTGATGTCCGGGGCATGCACTCGCCAGCGACACCGAGACACAAACCTGCGCCGACCGTTCCGGGGCCGACCGTCACGTCGCCCGCCAGCAGCATGCCGTCCGCCCTCAGCGCAAGGCTGTCCGCCACAATCGTGCCCGTCAGCGCAAACTGCCCCGACGTTTCTATCGAAAGCCTGATGCCGGTGGCGTCGATCTTCCCTGCGACCAGGGCATCGCCCAGGGACAGCAAGGTCACATTCTGCCACTGCGGATCGAAACGGAGCGTGATGTCCGCGCCAATATCGATCGTCGAGAAGTCGAAGATGCCGTCGGCCCGGTAAGGCAGGGTGAAGTCAGTGGCGGGCGCGAACGCACCCTCCAAACCCGTGATGGTCGTGGCTCCCGACGGGAAGGCTGCGCCCAGTGCGAACGCCAGCGTCACAACACGAATCCATTTGCGCACGACCATGACTCCCCCGACAAAAGTCAGGGGAATGTACAGTCAGGCCATGACAAGGTGATGTGCGGGCATGGCCCGTTCGGGCTCGGGGCTGGGCAATTCTTTCGTCAATCAACGCGACCGGGGAACGACACTTCCAGCACGACGCACCCGACATCGGTCTTGAACGGCCCATGGCGTTCTCCAGGGGGGCGGCTGGCGTAGTGCCCCGTTTCGAGCCACATTCCAAACGCACTGTCGTACAGGCGGCCACTGACGATGAATACTTCTTCAGGATACGGATGCGCCTTGCCGCCACAGGCTGCCGTATCCGCGCCCGGAAGAAAACGGGTCAATCGGGTGTACTCACCGGTCTCCCCGTCGATACTCAGCGTAAGTTCCTCGGCCATGCCCTCCAGCCCCTTGATGGGCACCCAGTCTTTTTGGGATTCGGCATTGAATGCATTCCAGTAGGTGGTAGTGGATTTGGCCATATATCGCTCCGATTAAGCCCTGCAGCATCCCTGCCATGCCCACCCGCGATTCACCGCAACACCACCCGCTCCACCACGTAGAACAGTGCCGCAACCACACCGACCACCAGCGCAAAACGCAGCACGCGGCCGATGTAACCGAGGTATTTGCGGTTGCCGGTGAACAGCCATGCCAGCCCGAGCGCCGCCACTGCAATGAGCAGGGCGACGAGCAGCAGGCGGATGACGATCATGCAGCGAGGGGATGCAGGCGGAGGAAGGCAGCGGGGACGTCTTCGTCGTGCTCGAAGCTGACGAATTCCCACGATTCCTGGTGCTGCAGCAGTTCGCGCAGCAGCGCATTGTTGAGCGCATGGCCGGACTTGTAGGCCTCGAAGGCGCCGATGATGGGATGGCCCAGCAGATAGAGGTCGCCGATGGCGTCGAGCACCTTGTGTTTGACGAACTCGTCGTCGTAGCGCAGGCCGTCCTGGTTCAGCACGCGGAATTCGTCCATGACGATCGCGTTGTCGAGCGATCCGCCGAGCGCGAGACCCTGGTTGCGCAGGTACTCGACCTCGTGCATGAAGCCGAAGGTGCGCGCGCGCGCGACCTCCTTGGTGTAGGCGGTGTCGGCGAAGTCGATGCTGACGGTCTTGCCGCTCTTGTCGAACACCGGATGCTTGAAGTCGATGGTGAACTCGACCTTGAAGCCGTTGTGCGGGACGAAGCGCGCCCACTTGTCGCCGTCACGCACTTCGATCGGCTGCTTGATGCGCACGTAGCGCTTGGGTGCATCCTGCTCGACGATGCCGGCGGACTGCAGCAGGAACACGAACGGCGATGCGGAGCCGTCCATGATGGGGATTTCGGGACCGGTGAGGTCGACCAGCAGGTTGTCGATGCCGAGACCCGCGAGCGCGGACATCAGGTGCTCGACGGTGGACACCTTGGCGGGGCCGGATTCGAGCATCGAGCACAGCCGGGTGTCGGTG
>DONB01000143.1 GCA_003510325.1 Thiobacillus sp.
ATCTACTCGACCTTCCTGCAGCGTGCCTACGATCAGCTGATCCACGACATCGCGCTGCAGAACCTTCCGGTAATGCTGGCGATCGACCGCGCCGGGCTGGTCGGCGCCGATGGCCCGACGCATGCCGGCAGCTTCGATCTCTCCTTCCTGCGCTGCATTCCCAATATGCTGATTGCCGCGCCGTCGGACGAGAACGAGTGCCGTCGCTTGCTGACTACGGCCTTCCGGCACGACGGTCCGTCGGCGGTGCGATATCCGCGCGGCAGCGGCACCGGTGCGGCCATCGAACCCGGCCTCGAACCGCTCGCAATCGGCAAGGGCGTGCTGCGGCGCAGCGGCCACGACGTGGCGCTGATCGCCTTCGGCAGCCTGGTCGCGCCGGCGCTTGCCGCCGCCGAGGCGCTCGACGCCAGCGTGGCCGACATGCGTTTCGTGAAGCCGCTCGACATCGACCTGTTGCGCGACCTGGCACACCGCCATCGCCTGTTGGTGACGCTGGAGGAAAACGCGGTGGCGGGTGGCGCCGGAGCCGGGGTGGCCGAGGTGCTGGCTGAACTCGGAATACAGGTCCCGATACTGCACCTGGGCCTCCCGGACACCTTCATCGAACATGGCGATCCGGTGCGGATGCTGGCTGACTGCGGGCTCGACGCAACGGGGATCGAGGCTGCCGTGCGGCAGCGGATAACCCCATTACCCGAGTAGTTTACTCAACTATTCCGACAGTTTATACTCAGTCTAAATTGCACTCAGCCTGAGCTGAAATCACACCAAGGAGCCTGCCATGAACCAGATTTGCGACAACGCCGTATGCATGCCGGACGTGCAAAGTTCGGCCGACACGCGGCAAATCGCCATCAACAAGGTCGGCATCAAGAGCATCCGCCACCCGATCCGGGTCGCGGACAAGAACGACGGCGTCCAGCACACCATCGCCACGTTCAACATGTACGTGTACCTGCCGCACAATTTCAAGGGCACGCACATGTCGCGCTTCATCGAAATCCTCAACACGCGCGAGCGCGAGATTTCGGTCGAGAATTTCGAGGGCATGCTGCGCCAGATGGTCGAGCGCCTGGAAGCCGAATCGGGCTATATCGAAATGAGCTTCCCCTACTTCGTCAACAAGGCCGCGCCCATCTCCGGCGTACAGAGCCTGCTCGACTACGAAGTGACTTTCATCGGCGAAATCGAGAAGGGGAAGTACACCCACACCACCAAGGTGCTGGTGCCGGTGACCAGCCTGTGCCCGTGCTCGAAGAAGATATCCGACTACGGCGCGCACAACCAGCGCTCGCACGTCACCGTCAGCGCGAAGACCAACGGCTTCCTGTGGATCGAGGATCTGGTGCGCAAGGTCGAGGACCAAGCATCGTGCGAACTGTTCGGTCTGCTGAAGCGGCCGGACGAGAAATACGTCACCGAACGCGCCTACGACAACCCGAAATTCGTCGAGGACATCGTGCGCGACGTCGCCGCCGCGATGAACGCCGAGCCGCTGATCGACGCGTATGTGGTGGAGGCCGAAAATTTCGAGTCCATCCACAACCACTCGGCCTATGCGCTGATCGAGCGCGACAAACGGACCAAGGCGTAACACGCCTTGGTCCGTTTGTCGCGCAGCTGACGTGAGCGGAGCGAACGTTAAGCGCAGCAGACCATAGCCACAAGCGAAAGCGGCCCGACGTTTCCCGGCTGCCCAAAAAAGCAAGGCCTGCAATTGCAGGCCTTGTTGCATTCCGGCAGCCGAGAATCAGTAACGCTGCGTTAACGTCATCGTCTGCCCGTCACGTTTCATTTCCATCCGGTTCAGAAAGCTCATTCCAAGCAACGGAACACTGAGCCCCGCTTCCACCACCATGCCGTCGACCTGGTTGACGGTGATGCTGCCGACCTTGACCGTATTGAACTTGACGCGCCAGGCGGGCACGACGCCCGCTGCCGTGCCGACCCCCACAACCTGGCCCGCCTTGTAGTCGAGTCCGATGCGCCGGGCTTCGGCCGCACTGATCGCGATCGTCGTGGCGCCGGTGTCGACCATGAAGGTCATCGGGTAGCCATTGAGCGAACCTGCCGCCGCAAAGTGCCCTCGCGCATCGGCCGTGAGCGACACGCTCTGGCGCTCGGCCGTCATAGCGCCGCCAGCAAACGATTGCCCCATGCCCAGGGTGCGGCGCTTGCCCTCGACGTCGAAACTGGCGCTGTCAGAATCCGCAGCGAGCAGTTTCACCCCGCCCATCGTCTGTCCCACGCTCAGCGTGCGCGGCTTGCCACCGTCGATGCTGACGATGGCCTTGTCCTTGAAGAGACCCACCACCGACACGCTGGTCGCCCAGGCGGACGTGCAGACCAGGCCGCTGGCCGTTAAGATGAGTGCGAGTGTGTTCCGTTTGAAAGCCATCATGCATCCTGTCCTGATTTTTCGTCATTCCCCCACCGAAGGGCCGGGGTATTTCACCAGCTTCCTCGATCACCACGGCATACCCTGGAAACTGGTGCGCATCGATGCCGGCGACGCCGTGCCCCCTACCCTTAACGGCGTTTCCGGCGTCTGCTTGATGGGCGGGCCGATGAGCGTGAACGACGATCTGCCCTGGATCCCCCCGGTTCTGGCGCTGATCCGCGAGGCCGTTGCGTCCGATATCCCGGTGATAGGTCACTGCCTCGGCGGGCAGCTGATGGCCAAGGCCCTTGGCGGCTCGGTGGGCGCCAACCCGGTCAAGGAAATCGGCTGGGGCGACGTCCGTATAACCGACCCCGAAGCCGCGCGTCCCTGGCTGGGCGATGCGACCGCGCCCATGCTGGCATTTCACTGGCACGGCGAGACCTTCAGCCTGCCGCCGGGCACGACCCGCATTCTCGACAGCGCCTTCTGCGCCAACCAGGCCTATGTACTCAACGACCGCCATATCGGCATGCAATGCCATGTCGAAATGACGCCCGAACTCATCGCCAGCTGGTGTGAGAATGGTGCCGACGAAATTGCCGCCAGTCACAGTCCTGGCGTGCAGTCGCCCGACGCCATCCAGGCGGACGTGTCCGCCCGCACCGAACGACTACATCAACTGGCGGACAAAATTTATTCCCGCTGGATTCAAGGGCTTAGAAAATAATCGTGCAGCCGCCCCGAGAAGACGCTAGACAGCCGCATCGCGCGGCGTAGGATAGGAACCGGAGTCACATCCGGTCTTGAATGCATCACCTGAATACCTGAAACAGGAAATATTGGAGGATTTATGCAAAACGTCGACTACACCAACTTCGACTTCGGCGAACGCCTGAACGGTTTCATTCACGAAGTGATGAATTTCGGTGGCGCGCCCCGCACCGAAGCCGACCTCACCGAAGGCCAGAAAGTCTTCGTGCGCGCAGTCAAGCGCGAAATGGTCAAATATGCCGACCCCAACCGCCATGGCTATCCGCACAACCTGCTGGAACAGATGGAATCCTTCACCCGCACCATCGGCGACCTGCACAATTCCTACTTCGACTCGGGCATGCGCAAGGTCAGCGACTGTCTCTACAACCGCTGGAAAATGCTCTACGAAGAAACCAAAAAACTGGCCGCAGCCGGGGCCGACACCAAGCCCGCCTGGGTCGACGTGATCAAGACCGAACAGACCGACATGCCGGCGTTCTTCGATGCCTAAGTGCCTGTAAGAACATGAAAAAGCCCGGTTCGCCCGGGCTTTTTCATTTCCACGATTCAATATCAAACCCGCTTATCCTCAAATAAAAATAAAGGATTATTCAGCCGCCAGACCCGGTGCTATGCTGCCCCGACTTGAATAACCCTAAAAAGTCTGAGGAGACAGCATGTCCAAACTGGTACGCCCCCACGGTGGCGGTGAACTCAAGCCCCTGCTGCTGACGGGTGACGCACTCGCCGCCGAAAAAGCGCGCGCCGCCTCGCTGCCGAAGGTCAAGATGTCCTCGCGCGAAACCGGCGACCTCATCATGATGGGCATCGGCGGCTTCACCCCGCTGGACGGCTTCATGACCCACGGCGACTGGGAAGGCGTATGCGACGGTTACAAGATGGCCAACGGCCTGTTCTGGCCGATCCCCGTCACCCTGTCGACCGATGACGAAACGGTCAAGGCCGGCGACGAGGTCGCATTGGTCGACGGCGAAAGCGGCGACATCATGGGCACCATGAAGGTGACCGAGAAATACAGCATCGACAAGTCCCACGAGTGCATGCAGGTCTACAAGACCACCGATCTCGAGCACCCCGGCGTCAAGATGGTCATGGCGCAGGGCAAGTACAACCTGGCCGGTCCGGTCAAGGTCCTGTCCACCGGCAGCTTCAAGGAAGAATACGGCGAGCAGTTCATGACCCCGGCCGAGACCCGTGCCAAGTTCGAGCAGCTGGGCTGGTCCAAGATAGCGGCCTTCCAGACCCGCAACCCGATGCATCGTAGCCATGAGTATCTGGCGAAGATCGCCATCGAGACCATGGACGGTGTGCTGGTCCATTCCCTGCTGGGCGCGCTGAAGCCGGGCGACATCCCCGCCGAGGTCCGCTCCGAAGCGATCAGCGTGCTGGTCGACAACTACTTTGCCCCCAACACCGTAATCCAGGCCGGCTATCCGCTCGACATGCGCTATGCCGGCCCGCGCGAAGCCCTGCTGCACGCGCTGTTCCGCCAGAACTACGGCTGCTCGCACCTGATCGTCGGCCGCGACCACGCCGGCGTCGGCGACTACTACGGTCCGTTCGACGCGCAGAAGATCTTCGACGAGATTCCCAAGGGCTCGCTCGAAACGCAGAACATGAACATCGACTGGACTTTCTGGTGCAACAAGTGCGGCGGCATGGCTTCGCAGCGCACCTGCCCGCACACCAAGGACGACCGCATCCTGCTGTCCGGCACCAAGGTGCGTTCGATGCTGTCCGAAGGCCAGGACCTGCCGGTCGAGTTCAGCCGCCCGGAAGTCGCCAAGGTGCTGCAGAAATACTACGCTGCCCTGACCGCCGAGCAGAACGTCAAGATCGAGTTGAAAGGCCACTCGGCTGCATGATTTTTCCTCCGGCAGCGATGCCGGAGGCACCGCCCTGATCGCATCAAACCAGCCAGGGCAAGGGTTTTAGGACACGAGCCTACCGGAAGCGGATTCGCGATACGCCCCGGCCAAGGACGGGTTCAGTTCTAGACGGACCGCGACGTACGCGGATTGTTAGCTAACTTTGAGGAGACTGTAATGCCAACCTATGTTCGTACCGACAAGTGCGACGGTTGCAAGGGTCAGGACAAGACCGCTTGCATGTACATCTGCCCGCACGACCTGATGAAGCTGGACAAGGACGGCTCGGAAACCGGTCACGCCATGAAGGCGTTCAACCAGGAGCCCGAGCAGTGCTGGGAGTGCTATTCCTGCGTGAAGATCTGCCCGCAGCAGGCGATCGACGCCCGCCACTACGCCGACGTCGTGCCGCTGGGCGGCATGGTGCAGCCGCTGCGTGGTTCCGACTCCATCATGTGGACCATCAAGTTCCGCAATGGCACGCTGAAGCGCTTCAAGTTCCCGATCCGCACCACGCCCGAAGGTTCGATCGACCCCTTCGGTGGCAAGCCGACCGCCAGCCTGGCCAACATCACCGCAACCGGTTTCTTCACCGGCTCGGCCGATGGCGGCATCACCAAAGGCTACCGCGCTGGCAATCCTGCAGAACTGATCCGCAAGTAATCTAGAGAGGTAAACGAAATGGCTGGAGAATTTGGTAATCCCGAAGTTATCCAGGAGGAAGTCGACATCCTCCTGATCGGCGGTGGCATGGCTTGCTGCGGCGCCGGTTACGAAGTCATGCGCTGGGCAGACGCCGCCAAGGCCGAGTTGGGCATGGACCTGAAAATCAAGCTGGTCGACAAGGCCGCGATGGACCGTTCCGGCGCCGTGGCGCAGGGTCTGTCCGCGATCAACACCTACATCGGCACCGAGCAGGATCCCGCCGACTACGCCCGCATGGTCTCCAACGACCTGATGGGCATCACCCGTGACGACCTGGCCTACGACCTCGGCCGCCACGTCGACGACTCCGTGCACCTGTTCGAAGAGTGGGGCCTGCCCATCTGGAAGACCGACGAAAACGGCGAGCGTCACGACGGCGCCCAGGGTCTGCCCGCGCTGAAGGACGGCGGCAAGCCCGTGCGTTCCGGCAAATGGCAGATCATGATCAACGGCGAGTCCTACAAGTGGATCGTTGCCGAAGCCACCAAGAAGGCGCTCGGCATGGATCGCATCCAGGAACGCATCTTCATCGTCAAACTGGTCAACGACAAGAACGATCCCAACCGCATCGCCGGTGCCGTCGGCTTCTCGACCCGTGACCACAAGGTCTACGTGTACAAGGCCAAGGCCATCCTGCTGGCCGCTGGTGGCTGCGTGAACATTTTCCGTCCGCGCTCCGTCGGTGAAGGTACCGGCCGTGCCTGGTACCCGGTGTGGAACGCCGGTTCGACCTACGCGATGGCTGCCGAAGCCGGCGCCGAGCTGACCATGATGGAAAACCGCTTCGTGCCCGCCCGCTTCAAGGACGGCTACGGCCCGGTCGGCGCCTGGTTCCTGCTGTTCAAGGCCCAGGCCGTCAACGCCTACGGCGAAGTCTACATGGTGAAGAACAAGGAACTGCTGAACGACTACCCCCCCTACGGGCAGGCAGCCGTTCCCGCATCGTGCCTGCGTAACCACCTGATGCTGAAGGAAATGAAGGAAGGCCGCGGCCCCATCTACATGGACACCGTGACCGCTCTCGCGAAACTGCGTGAGACCCTGACCCCGCGCGAAGTGAAGCACCTCGAAGCCGAAGCCTGGGAAGACTTCCTCGACATGTGCGTCGGCCAGTGCGGCATCTGGGTGGGCGAAAACATCGAGCCGGAGAAGAAAAACTCCGAACTGATGCCGACCGAGCCCTACCTGCTGGGTTCGCACTCCGGTTGCTGCGGCATCTGGGTGTCGGGTCCCGAAGATCTGGGCGCACCGACCGACGAAACGCACGCCGATGCGGGCAAGATCCCGGGCCACCTGCCGAAGGGCTGGAACTGGGGCTACCGCTCGATGACCACGGTCAAGGTAAACNNACCGCCGGCGACGGCGTGGGCGCCTCCGGCCACAAGTTCTCCTCCGGCTCGCACGCCGAAGGCCGCATGTGCGCCAAGTCGATGGTCAAGTACTGCATCGACAACAAGGACCTGAAGCCTGAGCTCGACACCTCCGTCGAGCAGCTGGTGGAAGACATCTACAAGCCGGTGCGTACCTTCCTGGAGCACAAGGACTACACCACGGCGATCGACGTCAACCCCAACTACATCACGCCCAAGATGCTGCAGTTCCGTCTGCAGAAGATCATGGACGAGTATGTTGCAGGCGTCGCGACCTACTACACGAACAATGCCAACATGCTGGGCGTGGCTGAAGACAAGCTGAACATGCTGAAGGAAGACGCGGAGAAGATGCGTGCGAAGGACCTGCACGAACTGCTGCGCGCGTGGGAAAACTACCACCGCATCCTGACGGCCGAAGCCCACATGAAGCACATCCAGTTCCGCGAAGAAAGCCGTTACCCCGGCTTCTACTACCGCATGGACAAGAACTTTGTCGATGAGGAAAACTGGCACTGCTTCGTGAACTCGGTGTACGACAAGAACTCCAAACAGTGGAACTGCTTCAAGCGCGCCCACGTGGATCTGGTCGACAAGTCCAAGCTGTTCAAGCCCGCTGCTCACTGATCCATCAAGTAAGCAGTAAACTCCGGGCGCCCATGCGGCGCCCGGTTTTTTGGGCGACGCCTGGATTGAGACGGCGGCGCCCGGTTTTTTTCAAGCGGTTAAAACTGCAAGGCCAGCAAGGTTTAGCATCCAGCCGAAAGCGCGTACCCTTGCGCTTTCGTGTGTGTGTTACAGATGTGGGGTTCGGCCCCGGAAGGTAGTGTGAGATGAACGAAAATGAATTCAAGGACCTGATCGAGGACTCGCCCTTCGCAGGCAACCCGGTCAAACCCGTCATGCTGGCGGAAAATGCGCAGTTCCAATTCCGCTGCCATCGCAACGTCAAGTGCTGGAACGCCTGCTGCAGCAACATCGACATCCCGTTGACCCCCTACGACGTCCTGCGCCTGAAAAAACGCCTGGACATGTCGTCGGGAGAGTTCCTCAAGCAGTACTCGGTGCCGTTCGAGATGGACAAGGACGGCATGCCCGGCATCAAGCTGAACCCGGTCGAAGGCGGCACCGCCTGCCAGTTCATGACGCCCGAAGGCTGCGGCGTCTACGAAGACCGCCCCACCGCCTGCCGCTACTATCCGGTTGCCCTGCTGACCATGCGGCGCTCGGACGAATACGTCGACCGCAGCGCCTATGCCATGGTCAAGGAACCGCACTGCCTCGGCCATTTCGAGGACAAGACCCAGACCATCGAGGAATACCGCCACGAACAGGGCGTCGACGAGTACGACCAGAAGGCGCATGCCTGGCGCCAACTGGTGGTCAAGCGCAAATCGGCCGGCCCCGCCATCGGCAAGCCGACGCCGGTGTCCAACCAGCTCTTCTTCATGGCAAGCTACGATATCGACCGTTTCCGCGCCTTCGTCATGAGCCCGAGTTTCAACGAGACCTACGACATCCCGGTCGAGGTCATGGCAACCCTGATTGCCGACGATGAAGCCCTGCTCGACTTCGGCCTGAATTTCCTGCGCCACACCCTGTTCGGCGAAAAATTCGTCGAGGAACGGCCGGACGCCTACGAGAAGCGCCTGGCGCGCCGTCGCGCGCTGGGCGAGCAGGAAAAGGAAGCCGAGTTCCAGAAAAAAATGGAACTGGAAGACGACAAGTACTCGGGCGAACACTGATTCCCATGCGTACGCTTGTACTGCTTCTGATTGCATTGCCTGCCCTGCTCCCAGCCGGGGCGGCGGCACAGGCCACGCTCAACAAGTGCATCGATGCAGAAGGCAAGGTCACCTATTCCAACCTGCCCTGCCGCAACGCCCGGGAAACCCGTGCGGTGGCAATCGATCCCGCACCGTTGCCTGACCCGGTACGCGCGCTGCCCGTGGAGGTGCAGCCTGCCAACCCTAAACCGGCAACCAGCGCCGATGAGCCCGCGCAGATCCGCCTCGAAACCCGGAAGACGTCCGGCAAACCCGTCTCGCGGGCCTCGGCACGCCAATGCGATGCGCTGACCGACAAGATCGGACAGATATTCGACAAGATGGACCTGGCGCGCCGCAAGGGCTATACGCAGAAGCAGATGGATGAGTGGAATCAGGAAATCAAAGACCTCGAACGCAAAAAGCAGCAATCCGGCTGCTTCTGAAAAATCCTCCCGCCCATGAACGCACGTACGCTCGACCCAGCCCACCATCTCATCGAAAAAGAGCCGTATTACGAAGCGGTCGGCGACGAGATCCAACTGTTCGAAGCCGCCTACCGTCAGCAGATCCCGGTGCTGCTGAAAGGCCCCACCGGTTGCGGCAAGACGCGGTTCATGGAACACATGGCGTGGCGGCTGAAGCGCCCGCTNNCGCCTGGGCCGCCCGCTGATCACGGTGTCGTGCCACGATGACCTCACCGCCTCCGACCTGGTGGGACGCTATCTGGTCAAGGGCGGCGAAACCGTATGGGTCGACGGCCCTCTCACCCGCGCGGTGCGTTGCGGCGGTATCTGCTACCTCGATGAAATCGTCGAGGCACGCAAGGACACCATGGTGGTGATCCGCCCGCTGGCCGACGACCGCCGCACCCTGCCGATGGAAAAGCTCGGCCAGATGGTCGAGGCGCCGCCCGAGTTCTGCCTCGCGATTTCCTACAACCCCGGCTATCAGAGCGTGCTCAAGGATCTGAAGCAGTCGACCCGGCAGCGCTTCGTCGCGCTGGAATTCGACTACCCGTCCGCCACGCTCGAGTGTCGCATCGTCGCTACCGAGTCCGGTGTATCCGACGCCGTTGCCGACAACCTCGTGCGCTTCGCGCAGATGACGCGCAACCTCAAGGGCAGCGGACTGGAGGAAGGCGCCTCCACGCGGCTGCTGGTGCATGCCGGCAAGCTGATCGCGGACGGCGTCTCCCCGGTCACCGCCTGCAAATCCGCTGTCGCCCAGGCGGTCACCGACGACGCCGACATGCTGAAGGCGATACAGGAACTCTCCTCATCAATATTTTGATGCACGTGCGATGGCGCAGCTGCCGCTAACCGCCGCCGAAATGGAGGCCAGCCTCCACGTCTGGCTGGAAACCGAATTCACCTATTTCAAGGTCGAGCAGCTCGCCACCGAACTCGCCGCGCTGACACGCGACGAGCAGGATTTCATCCTCGGCTGGATCCGCCGCATTGCCTCCACTCACATCACGCTCGCCTGGCAGTTCGGCCGCCGTGCACCGGCGCTGCTGCCGCGCATGGAGCGACGCCTGCTGGAAGCATGGGCGGTGCACACCTGCGACGTGTTCGACCGTACTGGCCTGCAGACTGCGCTGAGAGTGATGGAAGAGGTCGACAGCTTCGACGAGGTGCAGCACGCAAACGACGCGGCCGGCGCACTGTTCGAGGACATCGCCCCGGTGCTGGGCAACTTCGTCTGCGGACTTTCCGGACGCCGGTTGAAGCTCGAGGAAGGTGACGCCGCGTGGACCGACGGCGAGCGCATCGTGCTGCCGCCGCTGATCGCCGCCCTGCCGAATCTCGACGACAACTTCCAGCTCGCCAAGGCCACCGTCGCGCTGCTGTGGGCGCAAACCCGCTTCGGCAGCCTGCGCATCGACCATGCGGCCGTCGCCGCCGGCTACGCCGACCCCGAACGCGCGCTGGCTCGCCTGCACGCGCTGGAAACGCTGCGACTCTCCGCGCGCATCGCGCGCGAACTGCCCGGCCTGTTCCGTGAAATGCAACGTCTGCGCGCGCGACTCGACCCCGCGCTGCCGCCAAGCTGGCAGCGCTTCGAGGCGGCGCTGGCTTCAGGGCAGGCCACCATGGGTGACAGCCTGGCCCTGCTCGGCGCGGCTTACGACGAGCCTGACTGTCCGCAGTGGAGCGACCAGGGCTGCCTGCGCCCCGATGCGATCGCCGCCGCCCGTGCCGCGCGGCTGGACAAGGAAAAGGCGCGGCTGCGCATCAAGCTGGCCGAACTGCTGGAAGAGCACCAGGCTGTGCAAGACGATCGGCAGTCAGATAGCGAAACACCACCCAAACCGGAGGTCGAGCCACACGACGAGAATGGCCGGCTCGACTTCGAGATCACCCTCGACGGGGCGCCGCTGGCGCCGCCCGATAACGTCAAACAATTGCTCACCTCGGTCTATCTCGATTTCGGCGAGATTCCTCCGGACTACCTCACGCCGGCGGGCGACGGCGAATACGACCCGAATCGCGTCTTCGACCAGCCCGAGGATCCCGATGCCGTGTGGCACGGCACCTACCACGAGAAAGGCGCCGAGCTGTATCCCGAGTGGGATCACGGCCGTCAGCATTACCGCAAGAACTGGTGCGTGATGCGGGAAAAGAATGTCCCGCCGGTCCACGACAGCTTCTATCGCGACACGCTCGACAAATACGCCGGCGTGGTCAAGCAGCTGCGCCGCAAGTTCGAGGCGCTGCGCGACGAGAACCGCCTCGACAAGCGCCAGACCCAGGGCGACGAAATCGACCTCGACGCCTTGATCGAGGCACTCGCCGACGCCAAGGACGGACGCGAGATGAGCGACCGCCTGTTCGTGCGCCTGCACCGTGCCGAGCGCAACATCGCCGTCGCCTTTCTGGTCGACATGAGCGGCTCGACCAAGGGCTGGATCAACGAGGCCGAGCGCGAGGCGCTGATCCTGCTGTGCGAGGCGCTGGAACTGCTGGGCGACCGCTACGCGATCTACGGCTTTTCCGGCACCACGCGCAAGCGCTGCGAGCTGTTCCGCATCAAGACTTTCGACGAAGCCTACGGCGACGAGGTGAAGGCGCGCATCTCCGGCATCCGTCCCCAGGAATACACCCGCATGGGCTTCGCGCTGCGCCACATGACCAAACTGCTGAACCAGGTCGAAGCCAAGACCCGCGTGCTGTTGACACTGTCGGACGGCCGTCCGGACGATTATTTCGACGTCTATCGCGGTCAGTACGGCGTCGAGGACACGCGCATGGCGCTGCTGGAAGCGGCACGCACCGGCATCCACCCCTTCTGCGTCACACTCGACCGCGACGCGCGCGACTACCTGCCGCATATGTACGGCGCGGCGCGTTACATCATTCTGGATGACGTGCGACAATTACCGGTGAAAGTCACCGACATCTACCGACGCATCACGACATGAGCCTGGACGAACTGAAAGTGGGATTTTTCTACAGCAACGGCGCCTATGGCCGCACCTGGGGGGTTCGCCAGCTGGCCGAGATCACTGCCGACGCCGAGACCGGCGAGATGCTGGCGCATTTCAAAGGGGTTGCCGGCACCTGCCGCCGCAAAAAGGGCCATTGCAGCCCGGCTGAATTCGCCCGCTGGGCCAAATATCAAGTGGCGCTGCAGGAAAACGACTGGAAGCGGGTCGGCGGCGACGCGCCGTCCAGCAACTCACAGGCTGCCTAGCCGGCAGCAGGGGGATCGGACGCAGGCAGACCCGCCCCCGATTCATCCTCGGCAGGCCTCGGCGCCTGGGTCTCCAGATAGTCCATGACCGCGTAGGTCAGCGCGTTGCAGCCGCTGCCGTCCAGTGCCGAAATCGCGAATACCGGCCCTTCCCAGCCATAGTCCGCCACGAACTTCGCCACCACGGCCTCGCGTTCGGCTTCGTCCACCATGTCGATCTTGTTCAGCACCAGCCAGCGCGGCTTGTCGTAGAGCTGCTGGTCATACTTGCGCAGCTCCTCGACGATGGCGCGCGCCTCGTGCACCGGGTCGCCCGCTTCCCAGCGCGGCGAAATGTCGACCAGGTGCAGCAGCAGGTGGGTACGCTGCAGATGCCGCAGGAACTGGTGGCCCAGGCCCGCGCCTTCTGCCGCGCCCTCGATCAGCCCGGGAATGTCCGCGATCACGAAGCTGCGTTCGCTGTCGACCCGCACCACCCCCAGATTCGGCGCCAGCGTGGTGAACGGATAATCGGCCACCTTGGGGCGCGCCGCCGAGACAGCGCGGATGAAGGTCGACTTGCCTGCGTTGGGCATGCCCAGCAGGCCGACGTCGGCCAGCACCTTCAGTTCCAGCGCCAGTTCCCATTCCTCGCCCGGTTCGCCCAGCGTATGCTGGCGCGGCGCGCGGTTGGTGCTCGACTTGAAATGCAGGTTGCCCAAGCCGCCCTTGCCGCCACGGGCCAGGCACACCGTCTGCCCGTCCGCCGCCAGGTCGGCCACCACTTCGCCGCTGGTGGTGTCGGTGAACACGGTGCCTACCGGTACGCGGACGATGAGGTCCTCGCCGCCCTTGCCGTAGCACTGCGCGCCGCGGCCATTTTCGCCTTTTTGCGCCTTGAAGATGCGGGTGTAGCGGAACTCGACCAGGGTGTTGATGTTGCGGTCGGCCACCGCGATCACGCTGCCGCCGCGGCCGCCGTCGCCGCCGTCGGGGCCGCCCTTGGGAATGTTTTTCTCGCGGCGGAACGAAGCGCTGCCGTCCCCGCCATTGCCGGCGATGACCTGAATTTTGGCTTCGTCTATGAATTTCATATCGGGGTGACCTAATTAATTCCGCACAAACAAAAAAGCCCCATCCGGCGGACAGGGCTTTTTGGCGAACGAATCGGATTCAGCTCAAATCAGGCTGCAACCGGCTCGATGCGAACCATGCGGCGGCGGGCAGCGCCCTTGATCTCGAACTTGACCGTGCCGTCCGCCTTGGCGAACAGGGTGTGGTCCTTGCCGATGCCGACGTTGTCGCCGGGGTGGAACTGGGTGCCGCGCTGACGCACGATGATGTTGCCTGCCAGAACCATCTCGCCGCCGTAGCGCTTGACGCCCAGACGTTTCGACTCCGAATCGCGACCGTTACGCGAACTGCCGCCTGCTTTCTTGTGTGCCATGGTATGTGCTCCTTATGCGGTGATGCCGCCGATTTGCACTTCGGTGAAGTACTGGCGATGGCCTTGGCTCTTGCGATAGTGCTTGCGGCGGCGCATCTTGAAAATCTTGATCTTGTCGCCGCGTGCCTGGTTCAGCACAGTGGCCGTAACCGTGGCGCCGCGCAGCATGGGTGCGCCCATCTTGATGTCGGCGCCATCGCCCACCATCAGCACCTGATCAAAGGTGATCTCGCTGCCGATCTCGGCTTCGAGCTTCTCAATTTTAAGTTTGTCACCGGCGCTCACGCGATATTGCTTGCCGCCGGTTTTGATGACTGCGTACATGGGGGGTCTCCAACCATTACGAACCCAGGAAAGCGCGAGATTCTAGCGGTGAACCCGCAGTGAGTCAAACGATTTAACGCGTCGTATGGGGAGATTCTATGCTTCGGGCGATGAAAAACCACAGCCGGACTGCTACCATGGCGGGATTTTCCAATAACCAGCCCCTATCGTGTCCCTGGAGAGCCTGCAATCCTACCTGGCCGACGACATGCGCGCCGTCGATCATGTCATCCGCCAAAGCCTGTAT
>DONB01000103.1 GCA_003510325.1 Thiobacillus sp.
GCACCGGCTATTCCTCGCTCAGCCAGCTGAAGAAGATGCCGGTGCAGCTCCTCAAGATCGATCGTTCCTTCGTGCAGGACATCACCACCCGGCCGGATGACGCCGAGATCGTCAATGCCGTCATCACCATGGCCCACCGGCTCGGCCTCAAGGGGATCGCGGAAGGGGTGGAAAGTCAGGCGCAGCTCGCGCATCTGCACCAACAGCAGTGCGATTACGCGCAAGGCTTTCTGTTCAGCCGGCCGCTACCCGCGGCGGAGCTGGAACTGCTGCTGCGCAAGTGGGACTTTCGCGGCGGTTCGGGCATATCGGCCGCTGGCGGCCATGCAGTCGCGGCCGACGTGCTGCGCTTCCCCGATGGAGGTTTGCTCGGGGGCCAGCCTCGCACGTTGAGCGACATCGTCATAATGCCGTCTTGATTGCCGCGGCCAGCATGTTGCCTGCAGCAGCAAGCTGGCCGCGAGACGCATCAGGTGACGCCGGATGCGGGGCTCAGAACTCGTTCTTGATTTCGCGGTTCAGCAGGGCGTCGACCGCTTGCGAGGCCGGCAGGCCGTCGAACAGGATCTGGCAGACGGTGCGGGCGATCGGCATGTCGACGCCGAGTTCCTCGGCCAGCGCGGCGACTTCGCGCGCGGTGGTGACGCCTTCGGCTACATGGCCGAGTTCCTTGAGGATGGCGTCGAGTTGCTGGCCGCGGGCGAGGCGCAGGCCGACCTGGCGGTTGCGCGAGAGGTCGCCGGTGGTAGTGAGGATGAGGTCGCCGAGGCCGGACAATCCCATGAAGGTTTCGAAGTGGCCGCCGAGCCGGACGCCGAGACGGGTCATTTCGGCGAGTCCGCGGGTGATCAGCGCGGCGCGGGCGTTGTGGCCGAGCTTGAGGCCGTCGCAGATGCCGGCGGCGATCGCCATGACGTTCTTCAGCGCACCGCCGACTTCGACGCCGACGACGTCGTCGTGGGCGTAGATGCGCAGACGATGGGCGGACAGGGATTCGGCCAGGCGCTGCGCCAGCGCACGGTCGTGCGAGGCCAGGGTGAGGGCGGTGGGGTAGCCGTGCGCGACTTCCTGGGCAAAGCTGGGGCCGGACAGCACCCCGGTGTGCGCGTGCGCGGGGAGGAGTTCGGCGACGAGCTGATGCGGCAGCTTGCGGCTGCCGGGCTCGAAGCCCTTGCACACCCAGACGACGGGCGGCAGGTCGCTGCGCCCGGCAAGCGCAGCCAGCGTGGGACGCAGGCCGTGGCTGGGCACGGCGATGACGACGAGGTCGGCCGCGTCGGTGGCGGCGTCGAAATCGGCGCTGAAATGCAGGCTGTCCGGCAGCGGGCAGTCGGGCAGGTAGTGGGTATTGACGCGACTCGTGCGCATCGCGTCGAGGTCGGCGCGGTTGCGTCCCCACAGGGTGACGTCGTGATGAGGGGCCCAGCTGGCCGCCAGCGCAGTCCCCCAGGCGCCTGCGCCGAGCACCGACAGTTTCATCGTCCCCACACCTCGTGCGCAGGAATCCAGCCGGCCTGGCCGTCGGCATGCTTCACCGGCAGCCAGCCGTAGGGATCGGCTTCGCCGGTGAGCGTGAGCAGAACGCCGCGTGCGGCGCTGAATGCGGCCTCGGCATCGGCACGCGGCTGTTGCCGGATGACGCTGGTTTCGGCCTTGATCATGACGGTCTTGGCGCTGCCGAAGGCGGATTTTTCGATCCACGCCAGGCGGCCGTCATGGCCGCGCACCTTGACCCAGGCATCGGTGTCGACGACGACCTCGAGCGGTAAGCCGCTGCCTGCGACGGCGATCTTGCCGGCAGCGGTCGAGGGCGCGTCATACAGCAGCGCGGCACGCCCGGTGCTGCGGTATTCCAGTGCATGGGCTGCGTGGGGCAGCGCCAGCAGCAGTCCGGCTGCGAGGAGCAGGCGGGCGGGGTGCAGTCGCAATTTCAAATCCGGCTTAGTGCGTCTGGGCGGCGGCAGCCTGCTGCTGTTGCGCCTGCTGTTGCTGCAGGAACAGGGCCTCGAAGTTGACCGGGTTCAGGAGCAGCGGCGGGAAGCCGGCGCGCAGGACCACGTCGGACACGGTTTCGCGCAGATACGGGAAGACGATGTTGGGGCAGCCGATGCCGAGCACCATCGGAATCTGGTCCTGCGGCACGTTCTGGATGCGGAAGATGCCGCCCTGGGTGCACTCGACCAGGAACATGGTCTTGTCGCCGATCTTTGCGGTGACGGTGACGGTGATGCCGGTGTAGTACATGTCCTCGCCCAGCGCGCGGCCTTCGGTCGACATGTTGACGTCGATCTGGGGCGCCTCGCGCTCCAGGTAAATGGCAGGCGCATTGGGCACTTCCAGCGACAGATCCTTGACGAAGAGTTTTTCGATGTTGAATACGGCTTGTTGCGCGTCGGACATGGTGTCTCCCTTATAAGAAAACCGGAGCCTGGGCTCCGGGGATGATGCGCATTTTACACGCGCTTATTGAATGCCTTGTGACGCAAGCCATCGCTTGAGCGCGTGGGCTTCCATCGCGCCCGAGGTGCGCGCCGCCTCAACGCCGTCCCTGAACAGGATCAGGCTGGGAATGCCCTTGATGTGGTGGCGCATCGACACCTGCGGATGCGCTTCGGTGTCGACCTTGGCGAAGCGCACGCGCGTGCTCATCTCGGCCGCCACCTGCTGGAATACCGGCGCCATCATCTTGCAGGGGCCGCACCAGCCAGCCCAGAAGTCGACCAGAACCGGCAGGCCGGCCTTGGCAATGAAGCGGTCGAAGCTGTCGGCGGTCAGATCGACCGGCTTGCCGGGCAGCAGCGGCGAACCGCATTTGCCGCACTTGGGCGCGTCGGCGAGGCGTTCGTCCGGCACGCGGTTGACGGCAAGGCAGTGGGGGCAGGCGAGTTCCATTCGTGGCTCCTTGAGGCGATAGTCGGTCTTCGCTTCAAGCTTGGGGGCGAGCGCCGGAAATCAAGCCTGGTTCAGCAGTGGCACCAGTTTGCCCGCCGCATCCANNGCCTGCGGCACGGTGCGGCGGCCGCCGGAACGGGCGATCATTTCGTCCATCCGCACGGGATCGAGGTCGATGCGGATCTTGTCGATTTCGGTCACGCCGCGGCTTTTCAGCAGCCGCTCGGCGGCGACGCAGTAGGGGCACACGGCGGTGCAGTACATCACGACTTTGGCCATGGGGATTTCCTTATTTCTGGGTGACGGGCAGGTTGGCGCGTTCCCACGCGATGATGCCGCCTGCCTGGTTGTAGACGGTCTCGAAGCCGGCCTTTTTCAGCATGCCGCAGGCGCGCGCCGAGCGCTGACCACTGCGGCAGGTGACCAGGATCGGCTTCGACTTGAACTTGTGGAGTTCCTGCAGGCGGCCAGCCAGCTGGCCGAGCGGAATATGCTTGGCCTTGGGAATGTGGCCGGCCGCGTATTCCTTGTCCTCGCGCACGTCGAGAATCAGCGCGTCGTCGTTGAACAGGCGGGGGGNNAACGCCGGAGAGTTTTCCGCCGATGAACGACCACGCCAGCATGGCGCCGGAAACCACCGCCAGCGCCACCAGCATCCAGTTGTCCTGCAGGAACTGCATATCCATGAGGGCTCCCGTTTACAGGCCGCAGCCGGTTTTGACGCCCGCCTTTTTCAGCATGATGTCCATCGGACAGAAGCGGGTGATGCCGGACTGGAACAGGT
>DONB01000102.1 GCA_003510325.1 Thiobacillus sp.
CCCTTGCCGAAGGTACGGGTGCCCATGACGATCGCGCGCTTGTGATCCTGCAGCGCCCCCGCCACGATTTCCGAGGCCGAAGCCGAGCCGCTGTTGACCAGCACCACCATCGGCACCTGCTTCACGCCCTGCGGAAGGTTTTTCAGGTAGTCCATCTGCATCGGGCGCAGATAGTGCTCGCGGCTGGCGGTCAGCCTCATTTTGGCGTCTTCGGTGCGACCCTCGGTATATACCACGAGGCTATCGGGCTTGACGAACGCCGCCGTCACCGCGACCGCGGCATTGAGCAGGCCGCCCGGATCGTTGCGCAGGTCGAGGATCAGGCCTTTCAACGGCGTCTTGTTGTCCTTGTACAGCTTGTTCAATGATTCAGCCAGGAGATCGCCGGTATGCTCCTGAAACTGCGTCACGCGCAGATAGCCGTAGCCGTTTTCGAGCAGCGTGGACTTGACGCTGCGGATCTTGATGACCGCGCGCGTCAGGGTCAGCACGACGGGCTTGTCGACGCCCTTGCGTGCAATGGTGAGCCTGATGCTCGATCCCGGCTTGCCGCGCATCCGCTTCACCGCGTCGTTCAGCGTCATCCCCTTCACCGGCGTGTCGTCGAGCTTGACGATCAGGTCGCCGGGCTTGACCCCGGCCTTGTAGGCGGGCGTATCCTCGATCGGCGAAATCACCTTGACGAAGCCGTCTTCCATGCCGACTTCGATGCCAAGGCCGCCGAATTCGCCCTGGGTGCCGACCTGCAGATCCTTGAACGCATCGGCATCGAGATAGGACGAGTGCGGATCCAGCCCGGTCAGCATGCCGTTGATCGCCTCGGTGATGAGTTTCTTGTCTTCGACCGGCTCGACGTAATCGTTCTTGATGCGGGCGAACACATCGGTAAAGGCGCGCAGTTCCTCGACCGGGAGCGCCGTCGCGGCTTCCTTGTCGGCGATCGCCGACAGATTGACCGTCAACGCCGCGCCCGCCAGCAGGCCGGCCAGGCCGACAACCATGAATTTCGCCTTTTGTTTCATTTCACTTCACCCACAGGAGGGGATTAACAGGACGGCTTCGATGCCGCATTTCAAAATACAAACCGGTGTCGGACTGACCGCCGCTATTGCCAACCGTGGCAATGGGGTCACCAGGCTGGACCCGTTCTCCCACCTGCTTATACAGACTTTCATTATTGCTGTACAGGCTCATGTAGCCTTCGCCGTGATCGACAATAATGAGGTTGCCGAAGCCGCGCAGCCACTCGGAAAACACCACCTGGCCGGACGCGATCGCCTTCACCACCGTGCCTTCCGCAGCGCGAATGAAGAGGCCTTTCCAGCTTAGCCCTCCCCCTTCCCTCGGAGCGCCGAAGCGGTTCATCAGTTCCCCTGCCACGGGCAACCGCAGCGAGCCTTTCAACCCCGAAAAGGGCCGATCCGTTCGAAATGCCACCGGCGTTTCCGTATTCACCGCCACGCCACGGCGCGGCTGGCCGGCCGCGTTCTTGTCCGCCGCCCGTTTCTGTTGCGCCAACTGGGCCGCGCGTGCGCGCGCGGCTTCGCGGGCAGCCTGCTGCGCCATCAGCCGGTTGAGGCGTTCCACCAGTTTCGTCAGGCTGCGTTCGTCCCGCTTCAAATTTGAAATCTGGCGCTGCTGCTGCTGGATCTGCGCCGACAGTTTCTGCAGCACCTGCTCGCGTGCACGCTTGTCAGCCAGCAGCTTCTTCTGCTCGGCCTCGCGAGCCGCCTGCAGCTGCGTCAGCTCGGTCGATTTCTGCGCGGCCTGCTGCTGCAGCGCGGCCAGGTGCGCGAGGTCGCTGCGCAGCGTCTCGATCATGGCGTGCTGCGCGCGCGACAGGTGCGCCAGGTAATGCAGATCACGTGCGGACTGATTGGGATCCTCGCCGTTGAGGATGAATTTCAGTGCATCGCCCTGCCCGCGGCGGTATGCGCCCTTGAGCACCTGGGCAAGATGGGCCTGCTGCTCTCGAATGCGGACTGTCGTGGCGTCGGCCTGCTGCGTCAGGGTCTGCAGATCGTGCCGGGTACGCTGGCGCTCGCTGTCCAGCTGACGCAATTGGCTGACCGCGCTGCTGATCGCGCGCTCGGACTGACGCAGTTCGTCGACGGCCTCCTTGCGATGCGCCTGGGTCGTACGAAATTCCTGCTGCAGGGTCTGCAGGCGCTGTTTGAGCGCCTCGAGTTCGGATTGCTTGCGATCGGCCTGATTGGCGCCTGCATGCAGCGGCCAGGCCAGGGCCAGCAGGACGAGAAATAGTCTGACGTTCACCTCGCTGAGCTTACCCGAACTGCACCGGGTTTACTCAAACTGAACGAGAGCTTCACCGGTCATTTCAGGGGGTTGCGGCAGGTCCATCATTTTCAGCAGGGTCGGGCTGATATCTTCGAGCGCGCCAGTTTCCGCCAGCGTGGCGTGGCTACGACCCACATAGATCAGCGGCACCAGATTCATCGTGTGCGCGGTGTGCGCCTGCCCGGTTTCGGCATCGCGCATCAACTCGGCATTGCCGTGGTCGGCCGTCACCAGCACCTCGCCGCCGCGTGCCACCTGGGCTTCCACCACGCGCCCCAGACAGGTGTCGACGGTTTCGATGGCCTTGATCGCGGCCTGCAGATCGCCGGTATGCCCCACCATGTCGGGATTGGCGTAGTTGCAGACGATGACGTCGTACTGCTTGCTGCCGATTGCCGCGAGCAGTTTCTCGGTGACTTCGAACGCGCTCATCTCAGGCTTGAGATCGTAGGTCGCGACATCGGGAGACGGCACCAGCACCCGGTCCTCGCCGGGGAAGGACACTTCCTCGCCGCCGTTGAAGAAGAAGGTGACGTGCGGGTACTTCTCGGTTTCGGCGATGCGCAGCTGGCGCAAGCCGAGCTTCGCGATGTATTCGCCCAGCCCGTTCTTGATCCGCTCGGGCGGGAACGCCACCGACACGACGAAGTCGTCGCTGTAGCCGGTCAGCGTGCAGTACGTTGCCAGACGGGGAGTGACTTCGCGCTCGAATTCGCTGAAATCGGCTTCGATGAACGGCCGCGACAACTGGCGCGCGCGGTCGGATCGGAAGTTGAGAAAAATTACCGAATCGCCGTCTTCCATCTTCACCGGCTTGCCGTCAGGCGGCAGGATGGACGTGGCCTTGACGAATTCGTCGGTCTCGCCGCGTGCGTAGGCGGCTTCCAGGCCGGCCAGCGGATTGTCCGCCATGAATTCGGCGCGTCCCTGCGTCAGCAGGTCGTAGGCGGATTTGACCCGCTGCCAGCGGCGATCACGGTCCATCGCGTAGTAGCGGCCGATCATCGATGCGATGTGGCCGACACCTGCCTGTTCGATTTTCTCGTTCAGGCGGCGTNNACGCGGCGCAGGTAGATTTCGGCGCTTTTCGGCGGCGTATCGCGGCCATCCAGAAACACGTGCAGACAGACCTTGCGCAGGCCTTCACGGACAGCCAGATCGAGCAGCGCATGGAAATGCGACTCGTGGCTGTGCACCCCGCCGTCCGACAGCAGGCCCAGCACATGCAGGGTTTTGTCGTTGTCGCGCGCCAGATGCACCGCGTTCAGCAAGGCCGGATTGGTATAGAAATAGCCGGATTCGATGGCCCGGTCGATACGGGTGAACTCCTGATACACCACGCGGCCCGCGCCAATGTTCAGATGACCCACCTCGGAGTTGCCCATCTGCCCCTTCGGCAGCCCCACCTCGGATTCGGAGGCATGGATCAGCGTATGCGGATGGTGCTTCCAGAGCCGGTCCCAGTTGGGCTTGTTGGCCTGGGCAATCGCGTTGTCGGCGCGCTCCGCGCGGCAACCAAAACCGTCAAGGATGATAAGGAGAACCGGCGTGGTCTTCATGAAAAAATTTATATTACCTGGCTTGATTTTGTGGGATTATTTTAATATATGCGTGATTGCTAATCTATATGCAACGCGCAATGTTGCACAAAAATGCCGCGCGCCGCTTGCGTTCCCACCCGAAAGCCGGCCGCATCAGAGTACTACATGAAGCGTAAACAGGATCGAGGTTATGAATATGGCAGCTGACTGGGACGAAGTCGATCTCATGGACAAGGACGAGCATATCGAGCAGGCCTCGCGTGCAATGAAGGCCATGTCGCATCCGCTGCGCCTGAAAATTCTCTGCGTGCTGGGCGACAAGGAAATCAGCGTGCAAGACATCGTCGACCATGTCGGCACCTCGCAAAGCAACATTTCGCAGCATCTCGCCATCCTGCGCGACAAGGGTGTGCTGCGCACCCGCAAGGATGCCAACCGGGTCTATTATCGCGTTGGCGACACCCGCACACTCAAGCTGCTCGGCATGATGCGCGACGTGTTCTGCGGCTTCACCAAATAGACGCTCACACACAGTGGTCAATCCGGCCCGGCAACGCGCAAGCGTGCCGGGCTTTTGTCTATGCAGCGTCACGCGGCGCACACGCGCCGGCGCAGTAGATCGGGGCCTTCTTGTGGGGCATACTTGGACAGCAATGAACTGCAACGCAACGGCTCTTCTCGAAAACAGCACCCAAGCGCTTGAATTAAATAATTAATTAGCATATTCTAATGGACGATTTCCCGGAGGTGCACCTGTGCTGAACCCCGCCCGCTTACTGGCCTGCGTCATCCTTGCTTCGCCCCCCGCATGGGCGGCCCTGCCGTTCGCCGTTGCACCCGTGAAATACCAGATGGCCGACACCGGTTACTCCACCGAAGCCACAGTCGAGGCCGTCAAGCAATCGACCCTTGCAGCGCAGGTGTCGGGGCGCGTGGCGGCTGTCAATTTCGACGCCGGCGATTACGTCAAGGCCGGCACGGTCATCGTCCGGCTGTCCGCCCAGGAACTGTCGTCCGCCGTGGCGGGCAGCCAGGCGCAGGTGGCACAGGCCGCCGCCACGCTGGCCAACGCGCGCGCCAATTACGAACGCCAGCAGCAGCTGTTCCAGCAGAAATTCATCAGCCAGGCCGCACTCGACCGCGCCACCGCCGAGTTCCGTGCAGCTGAAGCGGCTGCGCGTGCCGCCCGGGCAGGCGTCGGCCAGACCGCCGCCATGAGCAGCTATACCGTGATCACCGCACCCTACTCCGGCGTGGTCGCCGCCCGCCACGTGGAGGTGGGGGAAACCGTCGCACCCGGTACGCCACTGATGACGGGGTTCGATCCCAAGGACATGCGGGTGATCGCCAACATCCCGCAATACAAGCTGGCCGAAGTGAAGGCCTCGCCCCGCGTCGCCATCGAGATTCCCTCGCGCAACAAATGGATCGACGCCACCGGCATCACCGTGCTGCCGTCGGCGGATGCCGCCACCCATACAGTCAAGGTGCGGATCGACCTGCCGACCAACCTGGAGGGCGTCATCCCCGGCATGTTCGCCCGCGCGCATTTTTCGGTAGGCAGTGCACGCAAGCTCACCATCCCCTCGACCGCCGTGGTGCGCCGCTCGGAAATCACCGCGGTGTACGTGGTGAACAAGGATCGGGTCAGCTTGCGCCAGGTCCGCCTGGGCACCCCCAACGGACGCGGCCAGGTGGAAGTGCTGGCCGGACTGAATCCGGGCGACGTCATTGCGCTCGAACCGGTCAAGGCGGGCATTTACGCCAAAAGCGCCGCCAACCAGCCGGCCAGGCCGGCCAAATAAGCGGGAAAGCGCATGGGATTCTCCGGTCGCATCGCCCGCTTCTTTCTCACGTCCCAGCTCACCCCGCTGATCGCGCTGATTGCCGCCCTACTGGGGCTGTTCGCCATTCTGGTCACGCCACGCGAGGAAGAGCCGCAGATCAACGTGACCATGGCCAACGTATTCATCCCCTTCCCCGGCGCGTCGGCGAAGGATGTGGAATCACTGGTGGCCACGCCGGCCGAGCAGGTGCTGTCCCAGATCGCCGGCATCGAACACATCTACTCGGTCTCCAAACCCGGCATGGCGGTGCTGACCGTGCAGTACCTGGTGGGACAAGACCGCACCCAGGCGCTGGTGCGGCTGTACGACACCATCCAGGCCAACCGCGACTGGGTCTCGCCCGAACTCGGCGTCGGCGAACCCATCATCAAGCCGCTCGGCATCGACGACGTGCCGATCGCCACGGTCACCCTGTGGACGCGCGACCCGACCCGCGGCGCCTATGAACTGGAACAGGCGGCGCACGCGGCCGAGATCGAACTCAAGCGCATCGCCGGCACCCGCGAGGTCACAACGGTCGGCGGCCCCGGCCGCGCGGTGCGGGTGATGATGGACCCCGACCGCATGGCGGCTTTCAACGTCTCCGCACAGGACATTCGCGACGCCCTGCAGGTGTCCAACGCTGCGCAGCCGTCGGGCACCCTGGTATCCAACAACCAGGAGATCCTGGTCCAGACCGGCACCTTCCTCGGCGGTGTCGACGACGTCAAGCAACTGGTCGTCGGCGTCGCACAGGGCCGCCCGGTGTACATGAGCGACATCGCCAGCGTCGTCGGCGGACCCGACCAGCCGGCGCGCTACGTCTGGCACGGCCCCGGCGCAGGCGGCACGCATCAGGCCGATCGAGGCCAGACCTTCCCCGCCGTCACGCTGGCGATCTCGAAGAAGCCCGGCGAGAACGCGGTCGACGTCGCCGAAGCAGTCATCGCGCGCGTCGCCAGCCTGCAGAACAGTGTGCTGCCCGAAGGCGTGGAGGTCAGCGTCACCCGCAACTACGGCGCCACGGCCGACGACAAGGCGAAAAAGCTGATCCAGAAACTGATCTTCGCCACCGCCTCGGTCGTGCTGCTGGTGCTGTTCGCCATCGGCAAGCGCGAGGCGCTGATCGTCGGCGCGGCCGTGCTGCTGACGCTCGCCGCCACGCTGTTCGCCTCGTGGGCGTGGGGGTTCACGCTCAACCGCGTATCGCTGTTCGCGTTGATTTTCTCGATCGGCATCCTGGTCGACGATGCCATCGTGGTGGTGGAGAACATCCACCGTCGCATGGGGCTGGACCACGACGGCCTCGAGGCCATCATTCCGCGCGCGGTCGATGAAGTCGGCGGACCGACCATCCTCGCCACCTTCACCGTGATCGCCGCGCTGTTGCCGATGGCCTTCGTCTCCGGCCTGATGGGGCCGTACATGAGCCCGATCCCGATCAATGCCTCGATCGGCATGGTGATCTCGCTGGCAATCGCCTTCATCGTCACGCCCTGGCTGGCGCTGAAGCTGATCAAGCTGGAAGGTCATGGCACCCAGGCAGCGGGCGACAACAAGCTCACCACCCTGTTCCGCACCCGCCTCACCCCCTTCCTGCGCGGCACCGAGGGCAAGCGCGATCGCAAGAAGCTGTGGCTGGGAATCGGCATCGCCATCCTGGTGTCGGTGGCGTTGCCGGTGGTGCAGCTGGTCATCCTGAAAATGCTGCCGTTCGACAACAAATCGGAGTTCCAGATCATCGTCGATCTGCCAGTCGGCACACCGCTGGAAAAGACCGCCCAGGTGCTGAGCGAGATGGGCGCCGCGGTCGCGCAGGTGCCCGAAGTGACCGATTACCAGGCCTACGCCGGTACCGCGGCACCGATCAACTTCAACGGCCTGGTGCGGCAGTATTACCTGCGCTCCGGCCCCGAGGTCGGCGACCTGCAGGTCAACCTGGTCGACAAGCACGAGCGCGACCGCAAGAGCCACGACATCGCGCAGGCGATCCGCCCCGCCGTCGAGGCCATCGCCAAAAAGCACGGCGCCGACGTCAAGGTGGTCGAAGTGCCGCCCGGCCCGCCGGTGATGTCGCCGATCGTCGCCGAGATCTATGGCCCCGATTACGACACGCAGATCCAGGTCGCCAAGCAGGTGCGCAGGGTATTCGAGCAATCCGAAGGCATCGTCGCGATCGACGACACGGTGGAGGACGACGCCCAGCGCTTCGTGCTGCGCGTCCTGCAGAACAAGGCGGCGGTCGCGGGCGTGGCGCAGAAGGACATCGTCGCGGCGATGCGGATGGGGCTGGCGGGCGAAAACGTCACCCCCATCCACGGCAGCGGCGCCAAGTACGAAATCCCGGTGCGCATCACCCTGCCGCCGGAACGCATGAGCGGGATGGACGAGCTGCTGAAGCTGACGGTGCGCGGCAACGACGGCAATCTGGTGCCGCTGTCCGAGCTGGTCGAAGTGATGCCGAGCGCACGCGAGAAGACGATCTACCACAAGGATCTGCTGCCGGTGGTGTTCGTGTTCGGCGACACCGGCGGCACGCTGGATTCTCCGCTGTACGGCCTGTTCGGCATGCGCGGCGAACTCAAGGACAAGGCGCTCGAGCAGGGCGGCACGCTGTCCGAATTCTTCATCCGCCAGCCTGCCGATCCCTACGCCGGCTTCAGCCTGAAATGGGACGGCGAATGGCAGGTGACCTACGAAACCTTCCGCGACATGGGCATCGCCTATGCCGTCGGGCTGGTGCTGATCTACATCCTGGTGGTCGCGCAGTTCAAGAGCTATCTGACGCCGCTCATCATCATGGCGCCGATTCCGCTCACCATCATCGGCGTGATGCCGGGCCACGCCCTGCTCGGCGCGCAGTTCACCGCCACCTCGATGATCGGCATGATCGCGCTGGCCGGCATCATCGTGCGTAACTCCATCCTGCTGGTCGATTTCATCAACGAGCAGGTACGCGACGGCATGGACTTCCAGGAAGCGGTGATCCAGGCCGGCGCCACCCGCGCCAAACCCATCGTGCTGACCGGCGCCGCCGCCATGATGGGCGCCTTCTTCATCCTCGACGATCCGATTTTCAGCGGCCTCGCGGTATCCTTGATTTTCGGCATTTTTGTCTCCACCCTGCTCACTTTGGTGGTGATTCCGGTGCTCTACTACGCTGCGAATTACCGCAAACATTCTTCATCCCATCAGGAGTTGTCACCATGACCGTTGAACGTCTCGTTCGCATCATTGCGGGCTTTTTCATCATGCTGTCGCTGGCCCTGGCGCATTTTTCCGGCAGCGTCGACATGAGCCAGATATCCTGGCTGTGGTTCACCGCCTTCGTCGGCTTCAACCTGTTCCAGTCCGGCATCACC
>DONB01000024.1 GCA_003510325.1 Thiobacillus sp.
CGACCAGCAGGATCTGGTCGCAGCCGACGCCGAAGGGGCGGTCGGCGATGCGGCGGCACTGCTCGGGCGTGAGCGCGACGGTCTGGCTGATGCCGTCGAACACGACGAAGTCGTTGCCGAGGCCATGCATTTTGGTGAAGCGCAATTTCATGTCGTGAATAACCTGACGTAATCCTTGAGCAGGCAGCGGTCCATCACCACCGTCATGCCGCCGGCCTGCGCCTGCTGCGCGGCGTCTTCATGGACGATGCCTTCCTGGATCCATATGGCGGCAGGCAAATGATGCAGCGTCGAAAATGGCCGTTGCATGGAGTGTAGCGCCAGGCATTGCTCGACGATAGCCGGCACGTGCTCGGCGGCGCGGAAGACGTCGACCAGGTCGACCGGAAACGGGATGTCGGCGAGGCTGGGATACGCTTTCTCGCCCAGCACTTCGTCAACCAGCGGGCGCACCGGAACGATCCGGTAGCCGTAGCGCTGCATCGCCTGCGCCACCCGGTAGCTCGGCCGCGTGGGCTGCGGCGAGAGGCCGACCACCGCGATGGTTTTCACGTTCCGCAGCAGGGCGCGCAGAGTCTCGTCGTCGGGGTTCCGGAACGTCACAGCACGCGCTCCATCACGTGGTCGTCCATCACGAAGCCGCCGCCGATGTCGAATACGCGCGACGCGATGATGTGGAAGCCGTATTTTTCATAGGCGCGGATGGCCTGTGCGTTGCCGCGGTTGACCTGCAGCCACAGGTGACGAAGCTGTTGCCGGCGCGCCCAGTCCTCGATCGCACGCAACAGGGCGGCGCCGATGCGNNAAAGCCGACCAGCGCATCGCCCCGTCGCGCCACCCGCCAGGCGTGACGGGGGTCATCCAGCTGTTCGCGGATGCGTTCCGGCGCGTAGCGATCGGCCAGCATGGCGTCGATCTGCGCCTGCGGAATCAGCGGCGGGTAGGTTGCCTGCCAAACCGTGCGCGCCAGCGCGCTGACGGCATCGACCTCGTCGGCGGTCAGGCGTGAAAGCGCGAACGCAGCTTCACTCATACAGGCTGGGTTGGCCCACCGGGCGGGTCTTGAAGCGGCGGTGCAGCCACAGGTATTGCGGCGGCATGTCGCGGATGCGCTCTTCGATGAAGGCGTTCATGCGCGCGACGTCAGTCTCCAGGTCGCCGCTCGGATAATGATCCCAGGGGGGATAGAAGCGCACGGCATAGCCGCGCCCCCACGGCAGCTGGCGCGTGATCACCGGGACGACCTGGGCATCGGTGAGCCTGGCCAGCCGCGGCAGCGCCGAGACGGTGGCGGCCGGGATGCCGAAGAAGGGCACGAACACCGCGTTATGGCGGCCGTGATCCTGATCCGGCAGATAGTAGAAGGGGCGCCCCGACTTGATCGCGCCGAGCGTTGCCTTGATGCCTTCGTGGCGCGCGATCAGCACGATGTCCTTGAAGCGCGTGCGCCCGTGTCGCACGAACTTGTCGGTTACCGGATCCTTGGCCGGCGCGTACATCGAGGCGATGCGGTGGTCCATGGTCAGGCGCACGCCGCCCATGTCGAGTCCGACGAAATGCGGCGCCAGCCAGATCACCGGGCGCGCGCCATCGCCCAGTGCGGCGTCCGGGTTGTCGATGCGGATCAGGCGGCGCAGCCGCGCGTCCGAACTCCACCACAGCACGCCGTGTTCCAGCGCCGCGCGCATCGAGGCCTGATAGGTCTGGCGCAGCCAGCGGCGGCGCGTGGCTTTCGGCGCGTCGGGAAAGCACAGCGCCAGATTGGTGGCGACGCCGTGTCGTCGCTTGCCCGGTTTCAGCGACAGCAGCCAGCCGGACGCATTGCCGACCGCCGCCTGCAGCGGCAGCGGCAGCCAGTGCAGCAGCCACAGAAATCCCACGCCGAGCCAGACCGGCAGCAGGGCGGGCCGCCACAGCTTGTCGGAGGGCGTGGCGCTCATGCGTCGGTGGGGTCGTACGGATCGGGGGCGCCGCCTGGCCGTTTGTGGCGGTTGTAGCTCCACAGGTATTGCGCGGGGAAATGGCGCACCACGGCCTCCACCCCCTGATTGATGCGGACAGCGGCGGCGGTCTTGTCTTCCGGCAGGGGGGCATCGAGGGGGAAGACGTGCAGGTGATAGCCGCGACCCCAGCTCAGCCGTTCGGCCGCGATGAAGAATGCCGCCGCACCGGTCTTGCGCTGCAGGCTGGCGACCAGCGTCGGCGTATAGGCCGGGCGGCCGAAGAACGGCGCCCACACGCCGTCGCCGCCGGTCGCCACCTGGTCGGGCAGGATGCCGATCGCTTCGTGGCGCTTCAATGCAGCCAGTTGGGCGCGTACCCCCGACAGGTCGGTCGGCACCAGCGTCGCCTGTCCGCGCTGGCGACCGGCCAGCATCAGCGTGTCCAGAAAGGGATTGCGCGGCGGCTTGTACATGGCGGTGAAGGGGTGCAGCGATGCGTAATACAGGTTGATCATCTCGAAGCAGCCGATATGCGGGCCGATGAGAATGATGCCCTTGCCGGCCGCGCGCGCAGCGTCGATGTGCTCCCAGCCGCTGGTGCCTTTCACCAGTTTCACCACCTTGTCATAAGGACGCAGCCACACCGGAAACAGTTCGATCACAGCCTTGCCTGCTTCGCCGATGGCGCGGCGCAGCAGGCGGCGGCAGTCGCGTCCCGGCGTGCACAGGCCGCTGTCGAACAGGTTGTTGCGCAGGCGCGCGGAATGGCGGCCCGGCGCCCAGTAGATCAGCCAGCCGAGCACGATGCCGATGCCATGTAGCAGCGGCAACGGCAGGCGGGCCAGCAGTTTGAACAGGAACATCACGCGGGATTGACGCTGGGGGAGAATGCGCGGCACAATGGACGAGCCGCCGCGTTAATCTTGACAACTTGCGGGCGGGATACAAATACAGCTAAAGCGTCGCCGCTCTGTTGGTCCCCCGAGCCGGTTACGCAGTCGGTAATCGGGACTACAACAGGAGCTGTCATGCAAAAGGATTTCATTTTCACGTCTGAGTCGGTGTCCGAAGGGCACCCCGACAAGATGGCGGACCAAGTGTCGGATGCGGTGCTCGACGCGATTCTAACCCAGGACAAACATGCGCGCGTGGCGTGCGAGACGCTCTTGACCACCGGTCTGTGCGTCATCGCCGGCGAGATCACCACCTCGGCGGTCATCGACTACAACCAGATCGCGCGGCAGACCATCAAGCGCATCGGCTACGATTCGTCCGAGATCGGTTTCGACTACAACACCTGCTCGGTGCTGGTCACTGTCGGCAAGCAGTCGCCCGACATCGCCCAGGGCGTGGACCGCGCGCACGACGATTATCTCGACCAGGGCGCCGGCGACCAGGGCCTGATGTTCGGCTATGCCTGCAACGAAACGCCGGTGCTGATGCCGATGCCGATTCACCTCGCGCACCGCCTCACCGAGCGCCAGTCCGAACTGCGCAAGGATGGTCGCCTGCCGTGGCTGCGCCCGGACGCGAAATCGCAGGTGTCGATCCGTTACGTCGACGGCAAGCCGCATTCCATCGACACCGTCGTGCTCTCCACCCAGCATCACCCCGAGGTCTCGCACGCCCAGTTGTCCGAGGCGGTGATCGAGGAAATCATCAAGCCGGTGCTGCCGAAGGACATGCTCACCGCCGATACCCGCTACCTGGTGAACCCCACCGGCCGCTTCGTCGTCGGCGGCCCGATGGGCGACGCCGGCCTCACCGGCCGCAAGATCATCGTCGANNCGTCGCCGCCGGCCTGGCCGACAGGTGCATGGTGCAGGTGAGCTACGCCATCGGTGTCGCCAAGCCGACTTCGCTGATGGTCGATACCTTCGGCACCGGCAAGATCCCCGAAGCCCGGATCGTCGAACTGATCCTGGCGCACTTCGACCTGCGTCCCAAGGGCATCGTCAACATGCTCGACCTGCTGCGTCCGATCTACACGCGCACCGCGAGCTACGGCCACTTCGGCCGCGACGAGCCTGAGTTCACCTGGGAGGTCACCGACAAGGCGGCCGAACTGAAGGCGGCGGCCGGACTGTAAGCCCATGCTGATGCAGGCGGCCATGTTCGTGTTTGGCCTGGTGGCACTGGTTGTCGGCGCCGAAGTCATGGTGCGCGGCGCCTCGCGGCTGG
>DONB01000140.1 GCA_003510325.1 Thiobacillus sp.
AGCGCATCACGATGCGGCGCGACCCGATCTATCACAGCACCTACACCGGCAAGCCGCCGGATGAACCTGCGATCCTCGGCGTCGCGCTCAACGAAGTGTTCGTGCCGCTGCTGCAGAAGCAGTTTCCCGAGATCACCGACTTCTACCTGCCGCCGGAAGGCTGCTCCTACCGCATGGCGGTCGTGTCGATGAAGAAGGCCTACCCCGGCCACGCCAAACGCGTGATGTTCGGCGTGTGGTCCTTCCTGCGCCAGTTCATGTACACCAANNCCCGCGCGCGACACGCTGCTGGTGGAAAACACGCCGATCGACTACCTCGATTTCGCCAGTCCGGTGTCGGGACTGGGCAGCAAGATGGGCATCGACGCCACCAACAAGTGGCCAGGCGAGACAGCGCGCGAATGGGGCACGCCGATCGTGATGGATGCGACGGTCAAGGCACGTGTCGATGCCCTGTGGCACGAACTGGGTTTATAGGCCCGAGACGAGCATGGTCGACAAACCCGAGGGCAGGCGCACCTGCCTCTACACCCCCGAACAGCTGGACGCCATTGTCGACGACATGGCCCGCCAGGCGGCCGGCCTGCTGACCGGGCGCACCCGGATTGCGATCGTCGGCATCCTGCGGCGCGGCGCGCCGCTGGCCGACCGGCTGCATGCGCGATTGCGGGAAACCTGGGGGCTCGCGGACTGCGTGCGGATCGACCTCAAGGTCAAGCGCTATGCCGACGACCTCACCCTGCTCTATCCGGAAACGCAGCTGACCGAGAATCCGACCCACGCCACGCTCGACCTCGCGGACTACACGGTTCTTGTGGTGGACGACGTGATGTACCGCGGGCACTCCATGCTGCGTGCGGTGGAATATCTCGCATGCAAGCAGCCGGCCGAGATTCGCACCGTGGTGCTGGTGGACCGTGGCGCGGCGAAGCTTCCGGTGCGCACCGACATCGTCGGCGTCCGCCTCGACGTGGCGCCCTCGGACGTCATCGAATGCAACGTCCCGCCGTACGAGGACCATTTCAGGATCGATCTGTTGCAGCCCGGCGGCTAGGCTATTATTTGAGCAGAGCTTCATGTCGTCACCCTCAATTTTCGGGAGAAAACCATGAACAAATCGATGTTGGCAGGTGTGATTGCTGGCGCTGTCGCCGTGACCGCGATCGGCGGCGTGGCAGGCTACAAGGCGCTCAACCCGGAGCCGGAGTTTGCCGAGGTACTGGCCGTCAAGCCGGTGACCGAAACCACGAAAACGCCCAAAGAGGTATGCGAGGACGTGGTCGTCAATGAACAGGCGCCGGTCAAGGACACCAACCGCATCGCCGGCACCGCGATCGGTGCGGTGGCCGGCGGCCTGCTCGGCAGCCAGGTCGGGGGCGGAACCGGGCGCACCGTGGCCACCGTTGCCGGCGCCGCAGCGGGCGGCTACGCTGGCAACCAGGTGCAGAAGAACATGCAGGAAAAGAATACGGTCAGCCGGACCGAACGGCGCTGCCGGACCGTGCAGGAATCGCATACCCGGACCATCGGCTACGACGTGCGCTACCGCCTGGGCGAAGAGGAAGGCCAGGTGCGCATGGACCACCAGCCCGGTCCGCGCATCCCGGTGAAGGGCGGGAAGCTCCAGTTGGACGCGCCAGCCGCACCCTGATTCGCCGGCGCGGGTCAGCCGCTCTGGAGGGGCCAGCGCGTCAGCGTGGCTTCCCAGTCATCCGGCGGCGCGCTCCGGCCCAGCCGCAGGATGCGTCCGACCTCATTCTCATACCAGCCGGTGTCCTGCTGGTTGGGCTCGGCTTCGTACGCCCACCAGGTGCCGTCGGCATCCTGCGCCAGCCACCGCGCCCAGCCGGGCACCTTATCGAACATCATCGTCTTTCCCACACTGGCGGCAGCCCAGTATGCTGAAGTAGCGCAGATACAGCCACAACGAACCCGGCAGCAGCGCCAGCCGCAGCCAATCCGTCAGCGTGTCCGGCCATTGCTGCGCCTGCCAAGCGTCCACCGCCACCGGCAGCGCCTGAAACAACGCCAGCAGAACCAGAAACAGGCCCATCACGCGACAACCGGGATTCATGGCACCGTGCCTCCGGCCTGCCCGAGCGGCGTCGTATGCAGCCACTCCAGCAGCGCGCGCTGCGCTGCCTCACTACGGTGCGCATTGGCGTGATTGACCAGCATGACGAAACTCACACGCTGTCCGTTCTCCGTGTACAGATAGCCTGCCAGGGCGCTGACACCGCGCAGGGTGCCGGTCTTGAGATGCGCATTTCCGGTGAGCGCGCTGCCGTTGAAACGGCGCTTCAGCGTGCCGTCGATCGCGACAATCGGCAGAGCCGATTCGAATTCGGCAAACAGAGGGCTGCGGTAGGCGGCATGCAGCAGCTGGGTGAGCGCATCGGCACTGATGCGTTCGATGCGCGACAGGCCCGCGCCGTTTTCCAAAACCAGCTTTCGCGTCGGCACGCCACGCCGGAGCAGCACGTCGCGCACCGCGCGCGCACCTTTCTCCGCCGTCGCCGGGGCNNCGCCCAGCGTCAGAAAGAGATTGCGCGCCATCAGGTTGTTGGAGTATTTGTTGAGTCGGGTCAGCGCAACGGTCAGCGGCTCCGAGAGGAACCTCAGCAGTGGCCCGGTTTGCGGCGCGCTGCCCGGCACCGTCGCGCCAGCGAGCGTACCGCCCGATTCCGCCCACAGCCCGCGAAAAATGAAATCGAAGGTGGCCACCGGCTCGAACAGGTTCAACGACAAGGCTCGCTCGCCGCAGCCGCGCGGATAGCGACCGGTCACCACCAGTTCGAGACGGTCGGGATCGGGCAACACCGGAATGATCGCATCCTTCCAGCCATTGCAGCCGACACTGTTCTCGACCACCAGCTGCGAGGTCAGCGTCACCCCCGGCAACGCGATGTCCGGCACGATCAGCACCGCATGCCCGTCCGGCTTCAGATGCAGCGTCGTCGCATTGAAATTCGCCACCAGCGCCCCCGGCGCGGCGTTGTACAAGGCCAGCGGCTCACCGTCGAAGGCGCCGGAATCGAATGGCGGCACCTCGAAATGGCTGAGATCGAGCACCAGATTGCCGCTGATGTGGCGCACCCCGCGCGCGCGCAACTCGCGCTGCAACAGCCACATCCGTTCCAGCGTCAGCGTGGGGTCGCCATGGCCCTTGATGATGAGGTCGCCCTCCAGCACGCCATCCGCGATCGTGCCATCCACCCAGATATCGGTCGACCATACGTAGCCGGGGCCGAGCTGATTCAATGCAGCGAAACTCGTCACCAGCTTCATCACCGAGGCCGGATTGAGCGCCGCTTCCGCATTGTGGCTTAGCAGCGGCGCGGTCCCGTCCAGCGGCTGCACCATCACCGCCACGTGACCGAGCGGAATCCCGGCCTGCTTCAAGGCGGCAGTAAAAACTGCAGGAAGCTCCGCTGCCCGGGCAGACACGACAAGGCCTGCGAGCAGCAGGCCAGCGAAAAAACGGTGGGCGATTCGAGCGGTCGGCATGGCGCCATTATGCCGAATTCTGCGCCGGCGATTGGCAGCACCGGAACGCTGCCTCGCCTGATCGGATGCCGCCTAGAGGGATTGCCTGATCGCCAGCACCGCCTGATTGCGCAGCGACTTGAGCAGGGAAAGCTCTTTCTCGGGAATCGTGATGTCGCCCGGCTGCGGGCGGTCAGCGTAGATCAGGCCGATCGGCTTGCCTTTCACGATGATCGGAAACAGCACGAAGGTGCGCGCTGGGACATGCTGCCGATACCAGGCCGGAATCCGCGTGGCGATCTTGGGGTCGTCGATGTCGGTGATGAGAATGTCGGCGTTATTCTGGAGCGCGACAAGGAATACGTCCGGCTGTCCGCTCAGGGGAAAATCGAAGGCCTTGATCCGGTCCTGTACGCCGTCGCCGAAACCGAATTTTCCGCACATCGCATTGCGACGCCCATCCTTGATGCACAGCACGACATGCGCAAAGCCCATGCCGGTGTACATGGCTTCGAGGATCATGCGCAGAATGTCGTTGACGGAAACCGCGTCGTCGATCAGGGAATTGCTGACGTCCTGCAAGCCCGCTGTCAGCAGGGACTGGATTTCCTCGGTCGTGCGCGGTGAGGCGCCATCGGCTTGCCCGGACGCCGAATCGAGAACCGATGTATGCTCGTGCAGCACGCTGGCATCCAGCGCCATTTTGGCAACGGCTGCCTCGTCCTGCGCGGCAACTGCGACCGCATCCGCTGCGGCCGGCGCGGCGGCCATGCCCGCCCATTTCGATGCCAGCCTGGCGAAGTCGCTGTACTTCAGGTTCACATTCACCACTCGCGCAAACTGGCCGATGTCCTGCATCGATTTTTCCATCAGCCGGGTGAGTTGCTCAGCCGTGACCGGCACGCTCTCGCCGAAACGCGAAGTCAGCGCGGCCAGCGCCTTCCTGCGGTCCGCATCCGCCGTATCGAGAATGAGTTCGCACAGTTCGTTGGAAAAACCTGCCAGCGTGCGCAGCCGATCGGCGCCGCTCGCGCCCTTGCGGATTTTTCCGCCCGGCAGTTTTTTCATGCTCTGCACCAGCGGATCAGGAAAACCCCAGCTGCGGGCAATCCCGATCCCCAGGCTCTCGAACGACACCCCNNCCGGATCACTGACGTTTCGGCTGGGAAATAAAACATGGCCAGCATGCGGCCCAGGTTGTGCAACATGGCGCCGATGAACGCCTCTTCCACATCGGCCACCTGCGCTCTGCCTGCCATTTCGCGCGCCAGCATCCCCGCATACAGCACCTTGACGAATTCCTCCTTCAGCTGCTGCGCGTGCGCCTTGTTCTCCAGGTTGTCGAACAGGATCAGGCTCAGCGCGATCGACCGCACCGCATCGAATCCGAGAATCACCACGGCGCGCGAAATGGTGCTGATCGAGCCGCCTCCGACCTGGTTGTAGAACGCGGCGTTGGCCAGCTTCAGAAGCTTGTTGGTCAGCGCAAAGTCCTTGAGGATGTTGTTGGAGAGTTCGTTGACGCCTTCACGGTCGGAGGAGGCGATACGGTTGATGTCGCCGATGGCCTCGGACAAGGCGGGAAAATCGCTCTCGGTCCGCATGCGCCGCAGCAATACATCGAGCGTGCCGGATCTGCTTTCGCCGCCCGCCCCAGGCACAGCCTGTTCGTCACGCGTCATCATGTTTTAAGCGCCTCACTATTACCGCCCTTATCCATACCAGCGGGCTGCCATCCCGCGGCTTGAGGGTGTGACACCGTAAAAAGGCGCGTTTCCGAAGCTCGATACCGGGGAAGCCGGGCGGCCCGCACAGAAATAATCGCCCAGCTGCCCAGGCCTGTCGCATGCAGGCGCCGCCGGTGAATCAAGTTCTGCGCAGATCCTGCACGTACCAGTCCATTGCCTCGGCCAGGCCTTCGCCGATGCGATGGCTGGGCTCATATCCCAGGCGCGTGCGCGCCTTGGAAATGTCGGCGAGCGAATGGCGCACGTCGCCGGCGCGGAAATCGCGATAGACCGGCTTGAATTCGGCGAGGTGAGGGAACGTCGGCGTCAGCAGCGAACGGATGGCTTCGAACAACTCATTCAGCGTGGTGCGGTCGCCGACCGCGACGTTGTAGACCTGGTTGGCTGCCTCCGGATGCGTACTGGTGGCGGCGAGCAGGTTGGCCTGAATGACGTTGTCGATGTAGCAGAAGTCGCGGCTGGTTTCGCCATCGCCGTTGATGTAGACCGGCTCGTTGTGAATCATGCTGGCGACCCATTTCGGCACCACGGCCGCATAGGCGCCATCGGGATCCTGGCGACGGCCGAAGATGTTGAAATAGCGCAGGCCGATCGATTCCATGCCGTAGCAACGGCCGAACACGTCGGCGTACAGTTCGTTCACCAGTTTGGTCACCGCGTAGGGCGACAGCGGCTTGCCGATGATGTCCTCGACCTTGGGCAGGCCAGGGTGGTCGCCATAAGTCGATGAAGATGCGGCGTAGACGAAGCGCTCCACCCTGGCGTCGCGTGCCGCGACTAGCATGTTGAGAAAGCCGGTGTTGTTGGCGGCGTGGGTCGACAGCGGGTCTTCCAGCGAACGCGGCACCGAACCGAGCGCGGCCTGGTGCAGCACGTAATCGACCCCCTTGCATACGGTGTGGCAGGTGACGAGGTCACGGATGTCGCCGCGTTTGAAGATGAAATTTTTCCAGCGTTCGGGGCCGACGCTGGCCTGCACCTGCGCCAGGTTTTTTTCATGGCCGGTGGCGAAGTTGTCGAGACCGACGACGCGCTGGTCGAGCAGCAAGAGGGCTTCGGCCAGGTTGCAGCCGATGAAACCGGCGGCGCCGGTGACGAGCCAGGTTTTCGGTTCGGCCTGCAGCTGTGTTTTCAGCGCGTCGAACGCGGACATCACAGCCTCCAGAGGGTGTAGCCCGCGGCTTCAACCACGGCCGGGTCATAGGCCGCCTTGACGTCGGTGAAGGCGCCGCCTTTTTTCAGCTTGGCAGTGAGTTCGCCGAAGGATTTTTCCAGATACGCTGCGTGCGAAACGGCCGCGACCAGCGCATCGCATTCCGGCAGGTCATCCCACGACGTGAGGCTGATGCCGTATTCGTGTTCGGCCTCCTTGGCCTCGCCGAGCGGATCGTGCACGTGGACATCGCAACCGAAGGATTGCAGTTCGCGGATGACGTCGACCACCTTGGAGTTGCGCAGGTCGGGGCAGTTTTCCTTGAAGGTGAGGCCGAGCACGTTGACCTTGGCCCCCTTCACCTGCACGCCGTTGGCGATCATGTTCTTCACCGTTTCCTGCGCCACGTAGGCACCCATGCCGTCGTTGATGCGGCGACCGGCGAGAATGACCTGCGGATGATAGCCGAGCATGCCGGCCTTGTGGGTGAGGTAGTAGGGATCGACGCCGATGCAGTGACCGCCGACGAGGCCGGGACGGAAGGGCAGGAAGTTCCACTTGGTGCCGGCGGCCTTCAGCACTTCGAGGGTGTCGATGCCGATGCGGTGGAAGATCAGCGAGAGCTCGTTCATCAGCGCGATATTGAGGTCGCGCTGGGTGTTTTCGATCACCTTGGCGGCTTCGGCCACCTTGATGCTGCTTGCGCGGTGCACGCCGGCAGTGATCACGCTGCCATAGAGTTCGGCCACCTTGTCGAGCGTCGCGGCATCGTCGCCCGACACCACCTTCACGATCTTCGTGATGGTGCGTTCCTTGTCGCCCGGGTTGACCCGCTCGGGCGAGTAGCCGACGTGGAAGTCCCGCAGCCATGTCATGCCCGAGTTCTTTTCCAGGATCGGGATGCAGACCTCTTCGGTGGCGCCGGGGTAGACTGTGGATTCGTAGATGACCGTGGCGCCCTTTTTCATGTGCTTGCCGACGGTGGTGGAGGAACCCACCAGCGGCGAGAAATCGGGAATGTGCGCCTCGTCGACCGGGGTCGGCACGGCGATGATGAGGAAGTCGGCCTTCGCCAGATCGGCCGGATCCGTGNNGCCTTGAGGTCATCCGTCGACACTTCGCCGGTGGGGTCGCAGAATCGACGGTAATGCTCGATCTTTTCAACCGACAGGTCATATCCGATGGTGGTCATCTTCTTGCCGAATTCCACCGCCAACGGCAGGCCCACATAGCCCAGCCCGACAACCGCAACAACGCTCATGCTTGGATTCCCTTATGAATAGAAAGTCTTTGCTGCCGCCCGGATTGTATCGAATTTATATGCTGCTGCCTGTTCATGTCCGCCGGCTGACAGGCCGGTTGATGAGCAAGCTGCGTACCAGCTGGCTGCCGATCGTTCTTGTTCTGGCCACGCCCGCCCATGCCGACGTGGCCGATATGCTGCCCCGCATCAAGCCCGGCGTGGTCGGCGTCGGCACCTTCAACCCCAGCGGCAGTCCGCGCGCCAATCTGCACGGCACCGGATTTGCCGTGCTGGACGGACGTTATGTGGTGTCATGCGCGCACATTTTCGCGAAGCCGCTGAACAGCGAAAAAAAGGAAACCCACGCCATCTTCATCGGGCGCGACCGCCAGATCACGGTCCGCCCCGCCAAAATGATCGCCACCGACCGTTCACGCGATCTGGCACTGCTGAAAATCGAGGGCGAACCGCTGCCTGCGCTCAAGCTCGGCGATGCCAGTCTGGCGCGCGAAGGCTGGCAACTGTATTTCACCGGCTACCCCATCGGCTCGGTACTGGGACTCAATCCCTCCACTCACCGTGCCGGGCTGGCTGCCATCATTCCGATCTTCACGCCGGTGGCAGCTGCATCGCAACTGAACGCGCGCACGCTGAAGCAGGCGAAAGCGCCCTACGAGGTCTACGAACTCGATGCCATCGCCTACCCCGGCAACAGCGGCAGCCCGGTGTGGCACCCCGACACCGGCGAGGTGCTGGGCGTGGTCAATTCGGTGTATGTGAAGGGCGCGAAGGAAGCCGCGCTTTCCGCGCCGAGCGGGATCAGCTACGCCATCCCGGTCAAGTACGTGCACCAGCTGCTCGAGCAGGCGCTGCCGACAACGCAATAAATCCGGCCTACATGCCTTCGGTCAGGCTGACGCCAATGCCGAACGACTGCTGGCTGTGGTTGTAGTCGATCAGCGATTCGCCGTAGCCGTTGAAATACTGCACGTAGCCCTTCAACCGCCCGTACAGCGGGAAGCTCCAGTTGAGCTTCAACGCGCCGCGGTTGTCCGAGTCCTTGAAGTTGTTGCGAAGCAAGAGTGAATAGGCATTGCGGCCCTTGCGATATACCACTTGGAGGTCGCCGTAGCCCAGGTAATCCTCGATGTCGGGGTTGTCGTCTTCATCGGCGCTTTCGGGAAAGCGATACCAAGGGCGGACCAGCAACGCCAGGTTGTCGCGTTCGAACCCGAACTGCGCATACACCCGGTTCCAACTGCGCGACAGCCCTTCGCCGCGGCCATTCGACTGGTGCACCAGTCCCAGGTTGATGAAGCGGCCGCGAAAACCGGCTATCTCGTAATCCGTGCGGTAAGTCAGGATCGCCTCGGGCTCGTAGTTGGTCTCGCGGAAAGGCGAGGAGATGGTGTCGTTGTATGCCTGCCAGAAAGACGTAATGGTGTAGCCGAACCACAGATCGAAATTGTCGTGACCGAACACGCCCTCCATGGCCTTGATCTTGAAGCTCAGCTGCAATTCGGCCTCGAGCGAGTCGAGCCCCAGGTTGGGTTGGATGAAGGTATTCCGGAACGGCGTGCTGTTGGGGTCGCTGCTGACTTTGAGCGGCAGAAAGTAGTTGGGCCGGTGCGGACGAAACAGGAAAGCGCCCTGCTTGGCCTCGTCGTCGAGCTCCCAGTGACGCGACAGCGCCGACAGCAGTTCGGGGTCGGCTGGNNGGCGGAGCCACGGGTACGGGTACGGGTGCGGGCTGCGGACGCCCGGACACGCGGTCGTAGCACGCCAGCCGTTCGGCGTCCCCCGGGATCGCGCTGCAGCCCTCCAGTTCGGCAACCGAAGCGGCGCGCGCCTGACCGAGCAGGGCAGTCAACAGCAGTGCCTGCAGGAACCCGCCCAACATTTGACGCTTGAGCCCCATCGCACGCACTAGTCGAGCACCACGCTCTAGCCGGGTGTCGGGGCCATTGCGTCCCAACCGAACTGCTGCTGCAAATCGGCGGCGAACCCGTTCGCGACGGTCTCCTCGCCGTGCACCACGAACACCCGGC
>DONB01000076.1 GCA_003510325.1 Thiobacillus sp.
TCGAGCGCGTCCAGGGCCTCGTAGATGAGGCTCCAGACATACTGCTCGCGGGACTCCGAGGCGGGCGCTGGCAGATCGCCGAGCCGCTTTCGGATGGTGGCGCAGTGCGCCCCGATCCTCTCCCTGTCGCTGTTTTCCATGGAACCTACCTCCTGCGCGTGCTACGCTGCACGCATCCTCGTTCTCTCTGCCCCGCCGACACACGCGGCGGGGATCTATGCCGCGACCTCCACGTAGAGGTCGTCGAGTTCGCACCCGATGGCCTCTGCGAGCCGCGCGAGGGTGTCGGCTCCCGGCACGTGCCCACCCTCTGCCTGGTCGAGGCACCACGCCTCGACCTGCTGCCGCCGCAGCCCGAGCCGGCGGGCCAGTTCAGCTTGCGTAATGGCCTTCCGGGCGAGTACCACCCGGAGGGCGCCTGCGCCGTATCTTCGCACCTCTGCCTCCTCTCGGGGCCGTGGCCCCGCGCTACGCTCTACTGCCGGGAGCACCCGCGCCCGGCTTGGCCCCCCGCTGCGCTCCCCGATGCGCGAGCGGGGGGAAAGGATTTACTGGCTCTTGCGTGCCGCCATGGACAGCGGCAGGGAGATTGGGCGGATTCCGGCTTCCTCGGAGGCCCGGACGGCGGCCCAGGTTTCCTCGGTCCACCTCTCCCGGCGAACTACGGTCGCAAGCGGAACCTCCCGCCGGTGAACTTGTGCCCGCTCCCGTGTGGTGGCGAGAGCAACTAGGCCGACATCTCGGCCGGAAATCCGAGCTACCACTCGATACCCATCTTTCATTGCGTCTCTCCTGCCCGCCGCAGCGGGCGCTCGCACCGTGGGGCCACCCGCCCCACGATCAAGAGAATAACCCGCCGCCGCAGGGGTGTCAACAACGATTTACAAGTATCTGCAAAGGCTGAATCGTTGTGCGTGGTTAGGTGCGTAACGGCGTGGTACGTGCGCGGCACAAAGCAACGAATAGTGCTACGACTGCGAGGAGGAATAGTGCGAAACCGAGAGCGCCATTCGTTCTGTGGCGCGCTATTGGGGACGGCCGAATAGTGCGAACCAGAGCAAACCCGCACCGCTCATCACTCAAGGATTGCGCACGCGCGAGGAGTAGGTCAGGCTGGAGTCGGCGCGGGCGGGCTGCCTGGGTCCGTGTGGTCTTCGCGCGGCTCCGCGAGCACGGCGCCAGCCCGATCTCTGATCACCACGCGCTTGCCGTGAATAGTGACAACCCGCGCATCATGGCGATTGACGAGATATTCCGCGCCTGCGACGACAAGGTTCGCGACGAAGCGCACCCACCAGCTTGCGTCGGTCATGGCTGGTCTCTCATGGCTGCTGTCGTTCGCGGCCTCGGTGTAGGTCCGAAACCCCGCCGGGTGTCAAGGCCGACGCCTCGTTTCCTGTGCGCATTCGCGCAAGTGTTGATAGCAGAGCCTCGTCTCGTCCCTGCGTTGTCGCTCTTTAGGGGAAACGAACTTCCACGGGTTTATCAGCCTGTCTTCTTTCTCTAAATCGAATGGGGCTGGATGCGGTCGGTTGCATGTTCGCGCGCGATAACGCCTCCAAAGCCAGCGCTCGCGCCGCTGTTCCTTGTTCAAGACAGGCTTTCGGAGATGGTCTGGTGTTTCGTAGAGTTTCACGATTTCACACGCTCTGTGATGGTTTCGTGATGGTTGTGTCTCCGTTTCATGATGGTCCCCGCCAGACCATTAGCAAGCCACCCACCCTAAGGCCCGGCTTGCTCGACCGATTACCGGCCGGCTTCCTCGCTCTGTCCCTGGCGCTGCGCGGTCTGAATCGGCAAGGGCTCGCGCGCGGAATGGAACGTCACGGGAAGATCGCCCACGAAAGGCACGACGCAAGACATCGGCTGGTCAGGCCCTGTCCCCCACCTGGTCCACCGGGCCGTCGCTGCCGCGCGCCGTTTCTCCCAGCTTCCCAATCGCATCGTGTTGTCTCCCGNNCCCGTGAACTCCCGACTATTTCGTTGGCAGAGCCACCGCGACCGGGTACGCGGCAAGGACAGGATCGCCTATCGGATGTCTCGTGTCAAGCAAGCGGCCGTAGCGGCTCCGTGTGCGTCGCACGCGCGAGGCTCCCGGGCCAGCACCCGGAGGGCCACGCGGTCGCGAGCGGCGGCGTCGCAGGGCTCGCAGGCCAGGGTAGCGTCAGGCTGCCGAAGTAGGTCAGCGCCGCAGCGCGGGCAGCGAGCAATGTGGGCGGCCTCCAGGTCGCGCACCAGGACGCGCCTCATGGCTCGCTCCCACACAGCCGCCAGAGCCGCTTGTCGTCGCAGTCGACATGCCAACAGTTCTCGCCCACGGGCCGGAGCGACCACCGGGAGCATGTCTGCGCGCCGACTACGAGCGCGCCGCAGAGCGCGGTCAGCCTCACGCCGCCGGCCGGGTCCGGCGCGGCGTCCAGCACAGCGTCCGCGCCGTCCGCGCAGTGGACCTCGGGACGGACAGCGGAGCAGGAGAGGAGTAGGAATAGTGCTATCGGGCGCATGATGCCACTTGCCTACTCCTGCTCCAGCTTGGCCAGCGCCGCCATACGGACGTCTCCGATTGTTCTATTCATGCTACCTTCCCTGGACCGAAAGCAACGCGTAGTCGCCCGCCACCCAAGACAAGCTGCCTGCGCCGGTGCGCGGGATACGGATTACACCGCCCGTGATGGTCAGGAGCGCATGTGGAACATGCACATCATAAGACGACCACGTGGCTATATAGAATGTGAGAATATAACCATCTATGATGGTAAAACCAGTGTCGATTACGATGGCCAGGCGGTCCACATCCTCTGCTGTGACGAGGCGACGAATCACCTGGGACTGAGAGACCAGAGGAGCAATGCCCGCCTCGGACGCAGGATTGCAACGCAATCGGGCTCCCGCGGTTGTCTCCGTAATGGCGAGCGTCGCCCCCGCCACGACCGCGCGAAGCTGGATCGC
>DONB01000246.1 GCA_003510325.1 Thiobacillus sp.
GTGCGCCCCTTCATCGCCGCCGCCGACGCCGTCCTCGCCCCGCTGCTGATCGCGCGCGGGGTGCAGAACAAGGTGCTCGAGGCGATGGCAATGGCGCGTCCGGTCGTCGCCAGCGCGCAGGCGGCCGAAGGCCTCCGCGCCCGGGCGGGACACGATTTCATCCTGGCGCAAGGCGAAACCGAATTCGCCCATGCCGTGGTGGCGCAGCTGCAGACCGCGGCATCCGCCGCGCAGGCGCGCGACTGCATCCTGGAACACTACGACTGGACCCGCAATCTGAGCGCGATCGACCCGCTGTTCGAGGTGGCGTCGGTCGTCCCCCCCGTACTGGAGACGTGCCCCGCATGAGTGCCTTGCCCGATTCGCTTCCCGCTGCCCCACGCGCGGACTGGTTGTTGCCGGGTGCCCTGACCGCCGGCGTCCTGCTGATTCTGGCCGGCCTGTTCTGGCCGACCTTCCATTCGATGATCGAAGTGTGGGAACGCTCGGAAACCTTCGCCCACGGCTATCTCATCTTTCCCATCAGCGCTTGGCTGATCTGGCGCCAGCGTGATGAACTGGCGCGGGTGCAGCCGCGCCCCGACCTGCGCGGACTGATCCTGCTGGCAGTGGTCGGGGCCGGCTGGATGCTGGCCGATGCCGGCAGCGTCAACGTCGTGGCGCAGTATGCATTCATCGCCATGTTGATTGCAGCAATATGGGCCCTGCTCGGCTGGACCTTCGTCTGGACAGCGTTCTTTCCGCTGATGTTCCTGTTCTTCGCAGTGCCGGTCGGCGAATTCCTGATCCAGCCGCTGATGGGCGTGACCGCCGATTTCACCGTGGCGATGCTGCAAGCCACCGGCATCCCGGTGTACCGCGAAGGCATGTTCTTTAGTATTCCCAGCGGCGACTGGTCGGTCGTCGAAGGCTGTTCGGGCCTGCGCTATCTGATCGCTTCGGTCACGCTCGGCGTGCTGTATGCCTATCTCACCTATCGCTCGTGGAAGCGGCGCCTGCTGTTTTCGATTGCCGCGGTCGTGGTGCCGGTCTTCGCCAACAGCGGGCGCGCCTACATGATCGTGATGATTGCCCATCTGTCCGACATGAAGCTGGCGCTCGGGGTCGATCATTACATCTACGGCTGGGCATTCTTTGGCCTGGTCATGCTGCTGCTGTTCTGGATCGGCGGATTCTGGCGCGAAGACGGGCAAGCGACGCCCGCCCAGCCCGAACACGGCAAGCTGCCTGCAGATCGCGCCGGAACGCGACCGATCCTGCTGGTGGCCGTGGCTGCGCTGGTGGTCGCAGGCCTGTGGCCGGCCTATGCTGCCTGGCTCAGCGCGCGGCCGCTGCCGGCCATGCCCGAGCTGCAGATTGAGGCACAGGGGGGCTGGCAGCCCGCGGCATCCTTCACTGGCTGGGCGCCGCACTGGGTCGGTGCCGACAGGCAGGTGCGCCAGTCCTACAGTCAGGCAGGACGCCAAGTGATGCTGGAGCTGAACTATTACGTGACCCAGCGGCAGGNNAGCGGCAGGATGCCGAACTGATCAACTCGCAGAACTTCATGATCCGGCAGAAGGATCCGGACTGGTCGAACGTCGGCGAGCGCATCGCCACGGTCGAGATCGGCGGGCAGCCGCGGCAGGTGCGGCAGGCGAAGATGCGCGGCCGCAACGGCCAGCGCCTGCTGGTGTGGCAGTGGAACCTGATCGGCCAGCGCTCCACGGTGAACGATCATGTCGACAAGCTGATCCTCGCGCTCGACCGCGTGCGGCTGCAGCGCGACGACGGCCTGTCGGTGCTGATCGCCACCCCCTACGAAGAATCGGAACGCGAAGCCGCGCTTGCGACGCTGGCACGATTTGCCGCCGACATGGAGCCCGCGATCGGGCGCACCCTCGATCAGGTTGACGGGAAGTGACCGCACACATTGTGCATGTCGTTCACCGCTTCGACACCGGCGGCATGGAAAACGGCATGGTCAATCTGTTCAACACGCTGCCGCCGGAGCGCTATCGCCACACCGTGGTGGCGCTCACCGACTTCAGCGACTTCCGCCATCGCATCACTGCCCAGCGGGTCGATTTCCATGCGCTGCATCGCGCCCCGGGTCACGGCCTCGGCTGGACGGTGCGCTTGTGGAAGCTGCTGCGCCGGCTCAAGCCCGATCTGGTGCACACCCGCAACCTCGCCGCGCTGGAGGCGCAGTTCGTCGCCGCCGCTGCCGGCATCCGCGCCACGGTGCACGGCGAGCATGGACGTGACGTCTTCGACCTGTATGGCCGCAACTGGAAATACAACCTGCTGCGCCGCGCCGCCCGCCCATTCGTGTCGAACTACATTGCGGTGAGCGAGGATCTCGAAACCTGGCTGCGCCTCGCCATCCACGTGCCGCCGCGCAAGATCCACCAGATCTACAATGGCGTCGACAGCGAAAAATTCCGTCCGCGGACGGGGCCGCGGCCGGCGTTTGCCCACCCTGAAAGCGTCGTGTTCGGCTCGGTCGGACGGATGGTCGAGGTCAAGGACTACCCCACGCTCACCGCTGCGTTCATCCAGTTGATGCGCCAGCAGCCCGAGCGTTCGGAGCGCGCGCGCCTAGTCATCGTCGGCGACGGCCCGACGCGTGCGGCCTGCCTCGACCTGCTGCAGGGGGCCGGCCTCGCCCACCTGGCCTGGCTGCCGGGCGAGCGCCACGACATCGCGGACATCATGCAGATGCTGGATGTCTTCGTGCTGCCCTCCAAAAACGAGGGCATCTCCAATACCATCCTGGAAGCGCTGGCGAGCGGCCTGCCGGTGATCGCCACCGCGGTGGGCGGCAATGTCGAGTTGGTGGAAGACGGCGTTAACGGCATCCTGGTGCAGCCGGGCGACGTGGCCGGCATGGCACAGGCCTTGCTCGGGTATCTGGATGCGCCGGCACGCATTGCCGAGCATGGGGCCAATGCGCGCCGGCATGCCGAGCAGCGCTTCAGCATCCCGGCCATGGCCGAGGCTTACGCCACGGTGTACGACCAGACGCTGGGGCGCTGGCGCTGAGGCGCCGTCAGGCAGCCCGAAATATCGACAGGGACGAGAACAACTATGTGCGGCATTACCGGCATTTTCGATACCAGCGGCGTGAACGAGATATCGCGCGACCTGCTGCATCGCATGAACGAAACCCAGTTCCACCGCGGTCCCGACGAAGGCGGCCTGCATCTGGAGCCCGGGGTCGGACTGGGGCACCGGCGCTTGTCGATCATCGATCTGTCCACCGGTCAGCAGCCGCTGTTCAACGAGGACGGCTCGGTGGTCGTCGTGTTCAACGGCGAAATCTACAATTTCCAGGAACTGGTGCCCGAGCTCGAAGCGCTCGGCCACACGTTCCGTACGCATTCCGACACCGAAGTCATCGTCCATGCCTGGGAGGCCTGGGGCGAGGCCTGCGTGGCGCGCTTTCGCGGCATGTTCGCCTTCGTTCTGTGGGACCGCACGCAGGAAACGCTGTTCGTGGTGCGCGACCGCTTCGGCGTCAAACCGCTGTATTACGCCTTTCTCGATACCGGTGAATTCATTTTTGGTTCCGAACTGAAGTCGCTGATGGTGCACCCCTGCATGACGCGCGACATCGATCCGCTGGCGGTCGAGGAGTATTTCGCCTACGGCTACGTGCCCGAGCCGCGCACCATTTTCAAGCGCGCGCACAAGCTGCCGCCGGGCTTCACGCTCACCCTCAAGCGCGGCGAGGCGCGCGCGCTGCCGAAGCAGTATTGGGACATGCCCTTCGAGCCGGTTGCGGTGAAGGACGAAGCGGCTGCGATGGACGAACTGGTCGAGCGCATGAAGGAGTCGGTTCGCCTGCGCATGATCGCCGACGTGCCGCTCGGCGCCTTCCTGTCGGGTGGCGTCGATTCCAGCGCAGTGGTAGCGATGATGGCCACGCAGTCGAGAACACCGGTGAACACCTGTTCGATCGGCTTCGACGATCCCGCTTTCAACGAAATCGAATTCGCCCAGCAGGTCGCCGACCGCTACCACACGCGGCATCACGTTGAGACCGTCGCTGCCGATGATTTCAGCCTGGTCGGAAAGCTTGCCGGGATCTACGATGAGCCCTACGCCGACTCGTCCGCGCTACCCACTTACCGCGTCTGCGAACTGGCGCGCAAGCACGTGAAAGTCGCGCTATCCGGCGACGGCGGCGACGAGCATTTCGCCGGCTACCGCCGCTACCGCTGGTTCCGCTACGAGGAGCGCATGCGGTCGGTGATGCCGCTCGCGCTGCGGCGTCCGCTGTTCGGTGCGCTCGGCAAGCTGTATCCCAAGGCCGACTGGGCACCGAAAGTATTCCGAGCCAAGACCACCTTCGAGGCGCTGGCGCGCGACACCGTCGAAGGCTATTTCCACGGTGTCTCGCTGCTGTCCGACGCGCAAAGAAAGCTCCTGTTCTCGCCGGCATTCCGGCGCGAGTTGCAGGGCTACCAGGCGGTCGAAGTGCTGCGCCGCCATGCTGCGGTGGCGCCTACCGGCGACCCGCTGTCGCTGGTGCAGTATCTCGACATGAAGACCTACCTGGTCGGCGACATTCTCACCAAGGTCGACCGCGCCAGCATGGCGCATGCGCTCGAAGTGCGCGAGCCGCTGCTCGATCACGAACTGATGGGCTGGGTGTCCGGCCTGCCGGTCGACCTCAAGCTGCGCGGCACCGAGGGCAAATACCTGCTGAAGAAGGCGATGGAGCCCTATCTGCCGCACGACGTGCTGTACCGCAGGAAGATGGGCTTTTCGGTGCCGCTCGCCGCCTGGTTCCGCGGCCCGCTCTCCACCACCATCCGCAGCGTGGTGCTGGGCGAGCGACTGGCGTCCACCGGCATGTTCAACCAGGGCTTCCTGCGCGACGTCGTCGAAGCGCACCAGTCCGGCCGGCGCGATTATTCGGTGATCCTGTGGACCGTGCTGATGTTCGACGCCTTCCTCGGCCAGGTGCTGGGCATGGACGAGACGGAAAGGCAGGCGGCATGAGGATACTGCACGTCTTCGACCATACCCTGCCGCTGCACTCCGGTTACACCTTCCGTAGCGCGGCGATCCTGCGCAACCAGCGGAAAATGGGCTGGGAGACCCATCACCTGTCCGGCCCCAAGCAGACCCATTGCGCCGCGATGGAAGAGGACGCCGACGGCCTGCATTTCTACCGCACGTCCAAACCGACGGGCCTGCTCGCCAGGCTGCCCGGCGGCGATCCGTTCGCGGTGATGGGCGCAATCGAAAAGCGGCTGCTGTCGCTGGCGCGCGAATTGCGGCCCGACGTCATTCATGCCCATTCGCCGGTGCTCGATGCAGTGCCGGCGAACCGCGTCGGCCGCGCGCTCGACATCCCGGTCGTGTATGAAATCCGCGCCTTCTGGGAAGACGCCGCGGTCGACCACGGCAGCACGAAAGAAGGCAGTCTGCGTTATCGGCTGACCCGCGGACTGGAAACCTGGGCGGTGAAACATGCCGACGCCGTCACAGTTATCTGCGAAGGCCTGCGCAGCGACCTGGTCGCGCGCGGCATTGCGCCGAACAAGATCACCGTCATCCCCAATGCGGTCGACATCGAGAAATTTGAAATGGGCGGCAAGCCCGATCCCGAACTGAAGATGAAGCTCGGCCTCGGCACCAGCCGGGTGCTCGGCTTCATCGGCTCGTTCTATGCCTACGAAGGACTCGACCTGCTGCTCGATGCGCTACCGGCGATCCTGAAGCAGATGCCCGACGTGAAGGTGCTGCTGGTGGGGGGCGGCCCGCAGGACGCGGCGCTGAAGCGGCAGGTGATGGCGCTCGACCTGAAGGATCGCGTGGTGTTCACCGGACGCGTGCCGCATGAGGACGTGAATCGCTACTACGACCTGGTCGACGTGCTGGTGTATGCACGCCACCCGATGCGGCTGACCGATCTGGTCACGCCGCTGAAGCCGCTGGAGGCGATGGCGCAGGGGCGGCTGATGGTCGCATCCGACGTCGGCGGCCACAAGGAGCTGATCCAAGACGGCAAGACCGGCGTGCTGTTCCGTGCCGGCCATGCCGGCGACCTCGCCAGCAAGGTGGTGGCGCTGCTGAAATACGAACAGGGCTGGGACAGCATGAGGCGGAACGGCCGCCAGTTCGTCGAGAGCGAGCGCAACTGGGCCGCCAGCGTCGCGCGTTATCGTGGCGTCTATGGCAGCCTGGTCAAGCCGGCGATGGAGGCTGCACTTGGCTGAGCATCGCACCGTCGCCGACCGCATCGACCTGATCGTGTTCAGTGCGCTGTTCCCCAGCGCGGTACGCCCCGGCGCGGGCATCTTCATTCGCGAGCGCATGTTCAGGGTCGCGCAGCATCGGCCACTTGCCATCGTCTCGCCGCAACCCTGGTTTCCCGGGCAGTCGCTGATCCGCCGGCTACGTCCCGGCTATCGCCCGCAGGCCCCGGCACTCGAAATCCAGCAGGGCATCCGCGTCTACCATCCGCGTTTTCTGGCGGTCCCCGGCGTGCTGCGCCGCTTCGATGGCTGGTCGATGGCGATCGCCAGCATGAATGTGATGCGGCGGCTGAAGCGGCAGGGCGCACGCCTGATCGATGCCCATTTCACCTACCCCGACGGTGAAGCCGCTACCCGCCTGGGACGCTGGCTCGATCTTCCGGTGACCCTCACCCTGCGCGGCACCGAAGTGCCGCACAGCAAGAATCCCGTGTTGCGCCCGCGTCTGGAACGCACCCTGAAAGCGGCCGCCCGGGTGTTCTCCGTGTCCGACTCCCTGCGTCGGCTGGCGATCGAACTCGGCGCGGCGGCACAGAAAACCGAGGTCATCGGCAACGGTGTCGACATTGCGCGCTTCCATCCGGTGGATCGCGCCGCTGCGCGCGACCAATATGGCCTGCCGCAGGATGCCCGGGTGCTGATCTCGGTCGGCGGCCTGGTCGAGCGCAAGGGCATGCACCGCGTCATCGACTGTCTGCCGGCGCTGATCGGGCGCCATCCCGGCCTGCACTACCTCGTCGTCGGCAGCGGCGGCCCCGAAGGCGACATGCGCGCCGAGCTCGATGCCCAGGTGGCACGGCTGGGGCTGGCCGGGCGCGTGCATTTTCTCGGTGCGCTGCCGCCGGACGAACTGAACGTCCCGCTGTCCGCGGCCGACGTTTTCGTTCTGTCGACCCGCAACGAAGGCTGGGGCAACGTCTTTCTCGAAGCCATGGCCTGCGGCCTGCCAGTGGTCTCGACCGACGTTGGCGGCAACGCCGAGGTGGTATGCCGCTCCGAACTCGGCACGATCGTTCCGTTCGGCGATGCACCGGCGCTCACCGCTGCGCTCGACGACGCCCTGGTCCGTGAATGGGACCGTGCCGCCATACTCGACTATGCCCATGCCAACCAGTGGGACAAGCGGGTGGCGCAACTTCTGCGCGCTTTCGAGCCTCTGCTTGACCAATCATCTGCTGCCGCCCAGTCTTCTCCGGCAGCCTCCGAACGATGAGTAGCGCAAAACCCACCACCGGACACGATGCACGTCGCTTGCCGACGCGCATTCGTCATGCGCTCTGGCGGCACGGAAAATCCATACGCCATCGCATGCTGCCGCGTCCCGTCGCGCAGCATGTATTCGTTGCCGGCATGCAGCGTTCAGGCACCAATCTGCTGATGGAAGTGCTGGATGCCAGTGTGGATACCCGGGTATTCCATGAGACCGACCCGCGTGCCTTCAAGCGCTATGAAATGCGCGAAATTGCCGTGATCCAGGCGCTTTCGGAACGCTGCACTGCACCGGTATTCGTGATCAAGGCGTTATGCGAGCTCGATCGCATCAGGTTCCTGATGGACACGTTCCCCGGCGCGAAAACCATTTGGGTGGTTCGCGACTGGCGTGACAGCGTCAACTCGGCTGTCAAGTCGTTCGGAAACTTCGTTGCGCAATGGAAGCGCCTGGCGAACGGTGACGTGAATGGCTGGCGTGGACGCGGCATGTTGCCCGCGACTCGCGAGCTTCTTGCGGCCATGTATCGCCCCGACGCCAGTGAAGCCGAGGGCGCGGCCATCATGTGGTTTTATCGCAATGTCCTGTTCTTCGAGCAGCGGCTGGCCGCTGATCCGAATGTGAAGGTCGTGTTTTACGAAGACCTGGTGCGTTATCCACAACGTGAAGTTGCTGCGGTTTACGATTTCCTTGGCCTGCGGGGATTTAGTCATTCGGTTGCTCGCCGCATTCATGCACGTTCGGTCAAGCATCGCATTCCATCAGGCGTTNNCTTCTGGCACGGTTCAAAGCCTTGCCCGGAGGAACCGCGTCATGATGGCTGTGCCTGCCAGCCTCGCCCGCACGATTTTCCGTATCCAGGAAACCGCGATGCACCGTCCGACCTTCGCCATGCTGGCCGAGCTCGAACGCACGCAATGGCTGTCGCACGACGCGATGCGCGGCTACCAGACCGGCCGTCTCAACGCGCTGTTGCAAGGCGCGCTGGCACACAGCCCCTGGCATGCGGACCGGCTGCGTGCCGTCGGTCTGGCGGAAGCCGTGAACGATGGGGCGGTGACGCTGGCGGATCTGCCGCGTCTGCCGACCATGGACAAACGCGACGCGCGCGACAACGTCGATCGCCTGGCGTGGCGCGATGTGCCGGGCGGGGTGTTCAAGTACACCACCGGCGGATCCAGCGGCGAGCCGCTGATTTTCTACTTCGGTCGTTCACGGCAGGCTGCCGACGCCGCGGGGCGTCTGCGCGCGCGCCGCTGGTGGGGCGTGCAGCCAGGCGAGCGCGAAGTCTATCTGTGGGGCGCGCCGGTGGAACTGAACAAGACCGACCGCATCAAGACCTTGCGTGACCGCTTGGTGAACCAGTTGCTGCTGAATGCGTTCGAGATGTCGCCCACGCGGATGGACGATTATCTGGATGCGATCGGTGGCTGGAACCCGAAAGCGATCTACGGCTACGCCAGCAGCCTGGCGCTGCTGGCGGCGCACGTCGGGTCGCGCGGGCGCCGGCTGAAGCTCCCTGCGCTGCGGGTGGTGAGCAGCACCGGCGAGCCGCTGTTCCCGCATCAGCGCGAACTCATCGAACGCGTGTTCGGCGTGCCGGTGTCGGTCGAATACGGCGCGCGCGACGCCGGGCTGATGGCGCTGGAGTCGCCGGACGGCACGCTGCTGCAAATGAGCGAGACGCACCTCATCGAGGTGCTANNTCATCACATCGCTGGTGTCCGAAGCGCAACCCTTCATCCGCTACCGCACCGGCGATGTGGTTCGGCGTTCGCGGAAAACCGACCCCGGCGGCCGCGGCCTCGACGTGCTGGATGCGGTGGTCGGGCGACAGACCGATTTCGTCGTCGCTGCCGACGGCCGCATCATGCACGCGCTGGCACTGATCTATGTGCTGCGCGCGATTCCTGGCGTGGCTCAGTTCAAGCTGATCCAGCATGCAGTCGACCGCCTGGAAGTGCAGATTGTGGCGGATGCGCACTGGAACGAACGCGCGCGCGAAGCGCTGCTCGAGGGCTTGCGCGAACGCCTGGGCGCCACGCTGAGTGTCGATCTGAAGCTGCTGGAGNNCGTCGCATGAATACACTCACGATGAAATCTACTGCCATGTTTGCCCTGCCGATCCGCCGCACACCCTGGCGCCCGCGCCACTTGCGCTGGGTGATGCAGGACATGGCTGGCGTCGCACGCCAGCCTGAACAGGATCACCGCACCCATCTGCGCGCCACGCTGGAGTGGCTGTGCCGTGCCCAGGATGCGTCTCGTGATTCGGGCGCCAGTGGCTGCGTGGCTGCCGGTTTTGGATTCGGCCCCGGCTGGCTGCCCGCGAGCGCTGACGCCACCGGGCGGTTGATCGAGACCCTGCTGCCCGCTGCCACCTATCTGGCGTGGCCGCTGCTGGAGGACCGCGCCCGTGCCATGCTCGAGGCCCTGCTGGCCCAGACCGACGAAGCCAGCCCGGGACGCATCCATGGCCTGATTGCCGGTCATGCTCAGTTGGGCCACGGCGAGAGCCTGGCGCGAGCGGTGTGCAGCGCCCATGCGCTTGCCGAGACGACCATGGCGACCGCAGCCCAGCACGCTCAGGCAGCCCATGCACTGGCGGCGGTCGGCAGCCTTGCCGGATTGCCGGACCTGCTCGATGCGGCACGCCACAATCTGGGTCGGCTGCTTGCGCGGCAAACGCCGTGCGGCTGGTTTCCCGATACGGCTGGGCCGGTGTCGACCGCGATGCTGGCTGGCGTCCTGCGCAACCTGATCGAAACCGCGCGGCTGCTGGGCGACTCGTGCGCATGGCAGGCGGCCTCCAAGGTGGCGCACGGAATGCGCGGCCAGATGCGCGAGGATGGCCGGTTGGCGGGGGCGTTCGACGATGGCTGGATGCCCGCTGCGCCGCATGTATGCGTCGGCGGTCTGGCGCAGCTGGCGGGTTGCTTCCTGCGCTTGGCGCAGCTGACGCAGGACGCCGGCTGGCGCGATCCCGCCTGGCGTGCGCTGGCCTGGATCAAGCGCAGCCAGCGTACCGAAGGGGACGATCTTGCACTACGTGATGCCTTGCCGAGCGCGGTACCGATCTGGGCCGGGCCTGCCGCATTCAGCTTCGATGCGCTGAATGCCAAATATTTTGTCGACGCCCTGATGATGGATATGGTGGGTATCGTGATTCCGCCCGAGGTGCAGAAAGTCGAGCCCGCATGAGAGACCTATTCGTAACCGCCGTCGTATTCGGGGTGCTGCCGTTCATCCTGAGGCGTCCCTGGATCGGCATCATGCTGTGGTGCTGGCTCGGCTACATGAACCCGCACCGGCAGACCTGGGGTTTCGCTTATGACTTTCCGTTCGCCCTGATCTGCGCCGTCGTCACCATCACGGCCTTCCTGTTCTCGAAAGAGAAAAAGGAGATGGTCTGGACGCGGGAGACGGTTTTGTTGCTGATCTTTGTCGGATGGATGTTCACCACCACGTTTTTTGCGATGTATTCCGAACTAGCGTGGCTACAGTGGAACAAGATCTGGAAAATCCAGCTCATGGTGTTTCTCACTGCCATGATCATCAAGGAACGCCAGCACCTGAACTGGATGATCTGGATCATTGCGCTGTCGTTGGGCTACTACGGCGTGAAAGGCGGCATCTTCACCATCGCCCACGGAGGCGCCTATCGCGTTCAGGGTCCGACCGGGACCTTCTTTTCCGGGAACAATGAAATGGCCCTGGTGCTGGCGATGCTGGTTCCGCTCATCCGGTATTTGCACCTGCAGGAGCCGCGCAAATGGGTTCGCATGGGGCTGGCCTCGGCCATGGTGCTGTCCGGAATTGCCGCCATCGGCAGCCAGTCGCGCGGGGGGTTGCTGGCCATGGCGGCCATGGGCCTGTTCCTGTGGCTCAAGAGCCGCCACAAGCTCGTGACGGGCATCTATATCGTGCTTTCGGTCGGGATCATCCATGCGGTGATGCCGCAGGAATGGTATGACCGCATGTACACCATCAAGACGTATCAGGAGGACGCCTCGGCGCTCGGCCGCATCAATGCCTGGCATACCGCGTTCAACGTGGCGAAGGACAAGGTGACCGGGGGCGGCTTCGAAATGTTCCGGCCGCCGACCTTTCGGCAATATGCGCCCGAGCCCTTCCGGGTGCACGACGTGCACAGCATCTACTTCGAGGTGATGGGCGAACACGGCTTCATCGGATTCGGCATGTTCGTCCTGCTTGCCGTGCTCACCTGGCTGCGTGCCAACCAGGTGATCCGCGAGTGCAAGAACGATCCTCAACGAAAATGGGCGGCCGATCTGGCCGCGATGATCCAGGTCAGCCTGGTTGGCTACGGGGCGGGCGGGGCGTTCCTGGGCCTGGCGTATTTCGATCTGACCTATCACCTGATGATTGTTCTGGTGCTGGCGGCCAAGTTTTCGGGCGTGCTGGACAAGCAGGTGCCAGCCAGGGAACAGGAATCTAGCCGCATGCCGCTGCCGCACCCGTCAAGCCGGTTCGATCAGGACGGCCTGGGGCGGCGCGCGTAAAGCGGCGGCAAGCAGGCCCGTGCGGTTTGAGGTCGGTCGCCGGTGGCGGGCCGCCTATGACGTGGTGATCGCCTTGCACGTCCCGCGGGGGCTTCGGCATTCCGCTGCCTATACCCGTGCCATGCCCTTGCGTATTCGGGCCGTGGTGGGAGCCGCGCCTAGTGTCCGTTCTCCTGCAGCCAGCGCTCCAGCATCATCGTGACCCAGATCATCACGCCGTAGTAGCTGGCATGCGGGCCGCGCTGCATCGCGAGCATGTGGTCGAGGTAGGCCGGCTGGATCCAGCCGCGCTTCTTGAAATCCGACAGGCTGTCGCCGACGATGTCGCCAAGCGGCGCGTATTGCGTGCTCCATATGCCGAAGGGCAGGCCGAATCCGTGTTTGGTCTTGTTGATGATCTTTTCCGGGAGCAGGTCTGCCAGGGCTTCCTTGAAGAACCAGCGCAGCTTCTGTCCGCGCACCTTGTAGTCAACCGGCAGATGGTTGGCGAAGGCGACCAGGCGATCGTCCAGCAAGGGATAGCGCACCTCGATGCCGGCTGCTTCCGTCATGACGCCTACCTTGCGCAGATCGTTGTCGGCCAGGGTGAATTTCAGGTCCAGATGCATCATGCGGTTGATGTAATGGTCCGATGCGGTGCGCTCGTAGACCTCGGTGAGTGCAGCGTCGGTGGCCGAGGGGTCGACGGCATGAATGAAATCGGCAGCAAAAATCTGGTCGAGTGGGGTGCGATGGAGGAAGTTGTAGCTTTCCAGGCGAAGCGGCAGCCCTACCCTGGCCTGGGCAACGTAGCTTTTCAGCTTGGATAGCGGAAACCGCTCCGACAGCCCCGGCAGCCGGGCGACCGGCTCGATCAGCCCGCGTCNNCGCAGTGCGGCGGGCAGACGTGCGTAAGCTTCGAACAAGCCCTGCTTGGCGTAGCGCGCGTTGCCGCCGAAGATCTCGTCGCCGCCGTCGCCGGCAAACATGTTTTCGAATCCTGCTTCGTGCGCGGCCTTGGCGCAGAAGTAGGTCGGTACCGCCGAGTTGTTGCCGAATGGCTCGTCGTATTCGTGCGCGATGACCGGGATTGCGGCCACGATGTCGGCCGGCTTCAGGTAATACTCGTGGCTGCGGCATTTGAAGCGCTCGGCAGCACAGCGCGCATAGTCCATCTCGTCGAAGCCGTCTGCGTCGAAGCCGATGGAGAAGGTGTCGACCGGCGCGCCGCGCGCTGTGGTGAGCGCGCCCACCACAGTCGAACTGTCGGTGCCGCCTGAGAGAAACGCGGCGGTGGCGGGCGCATCGGCATCGCGCACCGCCTGATCCAGCACGCTGCGGAAATCGCGGCGGTGGCTGTCGGGGCCGGCATCGACCGGGGTGTAGTCGGCCTGCCAGTAAAATCCGGTGCTGACCTGGCCGTTTTTCAGGACGGCAAACTGTCCCGGCAGAAGCTTGTATACGCCCTGGTAGAGGCTGCGCGGGGCCGGGATGGTATGGAAGTACAGATAATCGTAGATTGCCTGCGGATCGATGACATGGCCCACGGCAGGGTGGGCGGCCACGCTTTGCGCACTGCTGCCGAACACCAACTGGCCGCCGTGCTTGGCATAGCACAGGCGCTCGGCGCCGACGCGATCGAGCGCCATGAATGCTTTTTTCTTGATCGGTTCCAGCACGACAAAAGCGAAATTGCCATGCATCAGCATCGGCAATTTTTCGCCGAAACGCAGCCAGCCGTGCGCGACTGCCACGGCCGGATTCTGGTCGCGGGCGATGAAGGCCAGCTCGTCGTCAAGAAAGCGCGGCCTCCCATACAGTGCGGCCCCCAGCCCGTTTTCAACATGAATCATGCCCTTGTCGAAGCGCGAGCAGGCTGCCACGCCCAGCATCTGGCTGCTGTGCGCCTGCAGCAGTCCCTCGGGCGAGAGGCGGGCTGCCTGCCCCATGTGCCTGATCAAGTCCTGATGTGCGCCGTGGTCGCCCAGCCAGCCGAAAATGCCATCCATGGTGTCGTGTGTCGGTGTGATACGGGATAATCAAGGCTCGATATTAACGGGCTTGCAGGTTTGGCACGAATCCTGTTTATTGAGTCCGCTAATCTTTGCCATATTGTCAGAAAGCCAGATCAGTTGAGTGAATTCCTGATTAAAGTAAGCAAAACGCTTGCCTACCACGCGCAACGCATCGGACGCGGCGTGCGCAGTGCGCGCTGGATGCTCGCGCGCCAGCCTGCGCAGCGTCCGATCATCGTGATCGGATGCTCGCGCGCCGGCACCACTCTGGTTTACAAGACGCTGTCCGAGTCGCACGAAATCGGCAGCCTGCAGCGCGAAACCCACGATTACTGGACCGATCTGCATCCGTTGGCCGACAAGAACTGGGATACCCATGCGCTGGACGCAACGGACGCCAGTGTGCGCGACCGCGCTACCGTCAGCCGCTATTTCTACAGCTGGACCGGCCGCCATCGCTGGGTCGACAAGAACAACCAGAACGGCCTGTGCGTGCCCTACCTGCATGCGCTGTTTCCTGATGCTGTGTTCGTCTTCGTCAAGCGCAGCCCGGGCGACAATCTCAATTCTCTGATCGAAGGCTGGCGCAAGCCCGATGAGTTCGCAACCTGGTCGAACGACCTGCCGGCAACGGTGGCGGTGGAAAACGGGCAATTGAGCCAGTGGTGCTTTTTTCTGGCCGCCGGCTGGCGCACGTATGTGAACGCGGCGGTGGAGGACGTCGCTGCGTTTCAGTACAGGGCAATCAATCAGGCCATCCTCGATGCGAAATCGGTGATCCCGGCCGGGCAATGGGTCGACGTGTTCTACGAGGATTTCCTGCGCAACCCGGTCGCCACGTTCCGTCAGGTGTTCGAAGGCTGCGGGCTGGCCTTCGACGCTCGCCTGCAGGCGCACTGCGCCGACGTGCTCGACATCCCCTACAACGCCTTTTCCGAAATCCGCCTGGACAAATGGAAGGACGGCCGCAACCGCGAGAAGATCGAGCGGGTGCTGCCGCAGGTGGCGGATGTGGCCGGCCGGATGGGCTACTGATGACCCTGCTGCTTCTCGCTTTCGCGATGCTGCTGGCGTTGTGGGCGGGCGTGCTGCTCGTGTTTGCCGGGCCGCTGTCTGCGCGCTGGCGCGAACCGGTACTGAAACATCCCGTCCTCGTCATCGAAAGCGACGACTGGGGGGCCGGGCCGCCAGAGCAGGCCGGTGCGCTGGTCCGCCTGTCGGAACTGCTGCAGCGTTTCCGCGACCATACCGGCCGTCCTGCGCTGATGACCCTGGGCGTGGTGCTGGAAGTGCCCGATGGCGCACGCATCGCCGCGTCCAACTGCGTCGAGTATCACGGCCTGCGCCTTGCCGACGCACGCTTCGATGACGTACGTGCGGCGATGCAGGCCGGCATCGCCGCACACGTGTTCGCGCCGCAGTTGCATGGCCAGTGCCACTACTGGCCGCCAGCGGTGTTGGCTGCCGCACAGTCCGACGACAACGTGCGCGGCTGGCTTGTCGCCTCCGAACCGGCCGCGACCGAGCACCTGCCATCGCAGCTGCAAAGCCGTTGGGTCGACGCATCCAGCTTGCCCTCGCGCGAACTGGCCCCTGAGGCAATCCGGCGCGCCGCCGTTTCCGAGGCTGCGGACTATCGTGCCGTTTTTGGCTGCGCGCCGCAGGTAGCGGTGGCTACCACTTTCGTCTGGAGCGAAGCGGTCGAGGCCGCCTGGGCGCAGGCCGGAATCGAGGTCATCGTCACGCCGGGCCATCGCGCCACCTGCCGCACGGTCGCCGGCCAGCCCGGATGTGTCGACCGAAGCATGCTGACAGGTGAGCGTTCACTATCTGGACAAACCTATCTGGTGCGAGACGTCTATTTCGAACCTGCACTCGGCCATGCTGCGCAGCGGCTAGCGGACGGCCTTGTGACACGTAGCCGCCAAGGTCGGGCCTGCCTGGTCGAAACGCATCGCTTCAATTTCCTGCAGGCGGGCGAGGCCAGCCTTGCCAGTCTCGAAGCGGGTCTGAAAGCCGCGTTTGCCGCATGCCCGACGCTCCGTTTCGCCGCTCCGCTGGAACTGGCGCGTGCCGTGCGCACCCGCGATCCTGTCTGGATCGAGCGCCGCGTGCGGCCGCGCCTTGCCGTCTGGCGCGCGCGGCTGGACGATATTCCGCGCTTCCGCCGCATCGCCCGGCTGAGCGGTCTGGCATTGCCGCTGGCCTTGCTGGAGCGGGCGGCATGATCCCGCGCTTCTCGGTCATCATTCCTGCATTCAATGCCGCAGCCACGCTGTCGCGCGCCATCGAATCGGTACAGGCGCAAAGCTGGCCGGCACATGAAATCATCGTGGTCGACGACGGCTCGACTGATGCCACGGCAGACATCGCGGCCGGTTTCGGCAATGCCGTACGTCTGCTTCGGCAGCAAAACTGTGGCGTCTCGATGGCGCGCAACGCCGGCGCCGCGGCAGCTGTCGGAGACTGGCTGGCGTTTCTCGATGCCGATGACTGGTATGCCCCAGACCGCATCAGGCTGCACGCCGAGTGGATAGCGGAAGATGCCGCGCTGGATTGCCTGACCGGCGATTACGAATACCGCGACGCGACAGGTTCGCTGCTCGGCACCTCGATGGCGCAGCACGAATCGGGGCGACTGATGCTGGAGAAAGCAGCGGGCGCGAAGCGTGTGGTGATGGACAGCCCCGCTGAATTGTCCGCGTTCGTGGCCGACCATTTCGGCGACACGCATACACTGTCCGTCCCGCGTGACCGTTTTATTCAACTGGGTGGCTATCCGACCGGTTTCAAGGTATGCGAGGACGTGCACTTTCTGACCAGGCTGATGGCCAGCAGCCGCCGCATCGGCGTGACCTGCCAAAGCCTGGGGGTGTATGTGATTCATGGCGGCAGTGCCACGCGCCGCAATCCTGTGGCCGCGCAGCGCGAGAACGTGCGCACGCTGACCGATCTGGTGCGGCTGGCGGAAAACTTCCCGGCACCGGTCAAGAAAGGTGTGGCGTTGCGGATGCAGAGCGCCCGCTACAATCTCGGCTGCGCACTGAGCAAGAGCGGACAGCGCGTCGCTGCGGTCAGCGCTGTATTGCCCGCCTTTCTCGCGCGCCCGGGCTGGCAAAGCCTGCGTACCGTGCTGTCGATGTTGAGGGGCTGATCGTGCCGCAGGGATGCCTGAGTGAGCGGGAAGACCGACCCGGCGGGCGAGAGTGGGGTGAATGGCCGATATCCAGAGGGCCGGTATGGGAGTGCTATTGTGGTTAGCTGAGGTACAACGCGCCAAGCCATGCGGTTGAATGCGCTTGGCGTGTGTTGCCGGCTCGGATGAGAATTTGGGGGGCAGGATGCTGATTACCGTCGTGATTCCTACCCATGATCGACCCGCATTGCTCCATGAAGCCATCGCCAGTGTCGAGGCCCAGTGTTTCGATGAATGGTGCATCGTGGTGGTGGATGATGGATCCCTTCCTGCAGTGGAGTTGGAACATCCATCCAGGCGGTTGGAGGCGCGCATCAGCGTGTTGCGGCACGAGGTGCCGCAGGGGCCTTCTGCTGCGCGCAATGCAGGGATGCGGACCGCAACCGGAGAGCTGGTCTTTTTTCTCGACGATGATGACCTGCTCGAACCCGATGCGCTCCAGATGATCGATGCGGCCTTTCGAGGCGATGCCTGCCTGGATTGCCTGTTCGTCAATGTGGAACCGTTCGGACGATACGCCGATGGCGTCCGGCACAATCAGGTTCAGGCGTTATCCCGTGTGCTGGCTGCGATGGGCGTGAGCCGGGTGGCCGCCGAGGGCGTGCTGCGCCTGAATTCGTATCGATTGTTTGGCGCCTTGCTCGAGCGCATCCCGATGGCATTTCAGCGGGTGGCGATCAAGCGGACCCAGTTGCTCAGGGTGGGGCCATTCCGTGGCGAGGGGTTCGAGGACCTGGAGTGGTATTACCGGGTGGCGCTTCGCTGCGCGTGCGGCCTGCTCGTGAAACCCTGCTACCGCGTCCGGTGTGAAGGGCAGAGTTACTTTAGCCATCCCGAGGCCAAGCAGCGCCTCATTGATGCCATCATCCGCATCCGTGCCGGTCTTCTGAGCCTTGAGGAGGTCATCGCCAGCCCTGTGCTCAAACGCATGGTGGTCGCTTCCCTGGCGAGAGCCAACTTCAACAAGGCCTATTTCGCCCACAAAAGTGGCCAGCCGTTTCCCTGGCGCAACTTGCTCGACTCGGCCACCCATGGTGTGTACTGGAACCATATCAGCTTGGCTGGCAAGGCACTGAAAAACCGCATCGGAAGAGCGGTAACGCGGCATCGCAACGGGTAGCACGGGGCGCATATTCCCTGGCGCCTGCAAGGCGCGATGTCCAGCGGCCTGGAAACGGATGATAGGCTTGCGAACCGGTATCATGCGTGCAGGCCCAGTGATCCCGCTCGATCGAGTCATCTATCCATCATGAATCGCCTGCTCGTCCTCACCGAACTTTTCCTGCCGACAAAGGGGGGCACGGCCGTGTGGGCGGCCGAAGTCTACCGACGCCTTGGCGGCAAGGAAATCCACATCGTCACCGCCGACGTGCCGGGTGCGGCCGACGTCGACGCCGTCCATCCCAATACCATCCATCGACTGAGCCTCAAGCGTGTACCCTGGCTGCGTCCGGAGTCGCTGGCGATGTATGCGCGTTTCTTCTTGAAGTCGCTGAGGCTGGCACTCGGCCATCGCTTCGATGCCATCCACGCTTTCCGCGCCCTGCCCGAAGGGCTGGTGGCGTGGGCGGTGGCCCGGCTGACACTGCGTCCGGTCGTGATCTATGCGCACGGGGAAGAACTCACGACCTGGGGACGCGGCGGCAAATACAAGGCCATGCGCTTTGCCCTGCGTCATGCAGACAGGATCATCGCCAACAGTGAGCACACGCGCGATACCTTGCTGGACATGGGAATCGACACGGCGCGGATCACGATCATTTATCCGGGCGTCGACGTGTCGGTGTTCAGGCCGGGTCTGGATGTCGCGGGCCTGCGCGCAAGCATCGGGATGGGGGCCTGCGAAAAACTGGTCTTCTCGGTCGGCAGGCTTTCGCGCCGCAAGGGCTTCGACCAGATGATCCGTGCCGTGGCACAGTTGCGCGATGAAGGACTGGCGCTGCATTATGTGATTGCCGGCATCGGCGAGGATGCCGAATATCTGGACAGCCTGATCCGGGAACATCGTCTGCAGGACCGCGTCCATCTAGTCGGAGCGGTCAGCGAAACCGATCTGCCGCGCTGGATGAATGCCTGTGACGTGTTCGCCATGCCCAACCGGGACATCCATGGGGATAATGAAGGCTTCGGCATGGTGTTCGTCGAGGCGGCGGCATGCGGCAGGCCGAGCCTGGCTGGCGAGGCGGGCGGGACCGGGTCGGCGGTGCTGCACGACGTGACCGGAATACGCGTCGACGGCAATGAAGCAGGGAATGTCGCGAATGGCCTGCGTCTGTTGCTGGCTGATCCGCATAGGGCCAGTCTGCTCGGACAGGCCGGATTGAATCGTGTGCAGGCAAACTTTTCCTGGGAACAGGTGGCGCACGCCACCCAACAGATGATCTTGGCGAGGAATGGGCAATGAACTGGAAAAACCTGGGCGTGAGCCTTCTACTGAGCACAGCCTGTGCGCAAGCGGGCGCGGCGGAGCCCTGGGCGCCGAGTGATGCGGAAATGGCCAGCCTGCCGCCTTATTGCAAGGCAAGAATGAAATCCGGACAAGGCAGCCAGGATTACAAGACATGGGAAGCCAGCCTGGGCAAGGATTTCATCCATACCCATCACTATTGCGCGGGCCTCAACTTCATCAACCGCTACTATCGTGCCCGCTCAAATAACGACAAGCGTTTCAACATCAGCAACGCGGAAGGCAACCTGCAATACATGGTCTCTCACGCCGACCCGGGCTACAGCCTGATGCCGGATGTCCACCTGAATCTGGGCGTGGTGTATTCGCTGTCGAACCAGCCGGTCAAGGCAATCTCGCATTTCAACAAGGCTATCGAGTTGAATCCGCGTCAGCCCCGGGCCTACAGTTCGCTGGCCGATTACTATGTCAAGAGCAAGCAGACCGGCAAGGCGCTGGACATCGTGACTGAAGGCCTGCGTCACAACCCGGACACGAAAAGCCTGCAGCGTCGCTACAGGGAACTGGGCGGCAAACTGCCCTATCCCGACGCCATCGCGTCGGTTCCGCCCACTGCCCCTACGGCTGAAACGAGCGAACCCGCCGCGTCCGCTGCCATGCCTGCCGAGCCGGCAACCGTGGCGCCGGTTACGCCGGCCCCCGCCGAGCAGGCCATCGAGCCGCCGAAAATCGGCTCGCCCACCAATCCTTATTGCCGCTTTTGTCCGGACTGAATCTCGTCGCCGATTTTTGGTCCCGAGCGGGACACGAAGGCCAGCAACCGGCTCCATAAATCGGCCGTCAACTGCGGGTGTTGTTCCGACAGGTCGTGCCGGCAGGCGGGGTCGGTTTCCAGATCGAACAGCCGCAGCACATAGCCTGTCTCCAGCGGCTGATACACCAGCTTCCAGCGCCCATGACGAATCATGCGGTCCTTGGCGGCGAGGATCGGATTGCAGTATCCCTGCTTGATCGCCAGGGTGCCGCTGGCGCGATCCGGCACCTCCATCAGTTCCAGCAGATCCGGATAGCGCAGATGGTTATCGGGCAGGCCGGGGATGTCGGCAATCCAGATACCGGTTTCGTTGAATGCATCGAGTTCGGGGCAGGCGGCATCCTTTTCCAGGCAGCCGGCGAGCGATACGCCATCCATGCTGTCGGCCGGCGGTGCATCGACCAGGTCGAGCAGGGTGGGCGCGAGATCGATCGAACGCACCACGGCGTCGATTTTCCCGCGTGCCGGCTTGCGTGGGTCACGGATCACCAGCGGGATGCGAGGGCTGGCCTCGCCCACTGCGGAATTGCCCTGGCCCCAGCTGTCGTGCTCGAAGAACTCCATGCCATGGTCTGAATAGACGACGACGATGGTGCGCTCGGTGAGCCCGCAGGCCCCGAGATGGGCGAGCATCTTGCCGATCTCGTCGTCGAATTCGGCCACGCTGCCGTCATACAGGTCGATGATCTGATCGAGGTCGAACTCCTCTTTGGGCGCACCCTGCCGGCGGAGGATCTCGAAAGGGTCGGTCAGGCGCGCCATCGCGAACTTGGATTCGCCGCGATAGGCCGGGTCGGCAAAGCGCACATACCACGGCCACTCCGAAGCAAAGGGCGGGTGCGTGGTGGAATAGAACACATTGAGGAAAAAGGGCGCGCTGTCCGCCGCCAGGCGCGAGACCAGGCGTCGGGCGCGCTTGCCCATCGGCTGCGTGAGCGGCACCCCGCCCAGATAGTAGAGCTCGGGCAGCAACAGACGGCCCAGGCGGTTGTGGACGAACAGCGACAGGTACAGACGCAGATCCTTGGGGCCCTGGCGGATCAGGTATTTCAGGTTCCACTGGTCTTGCGGCAGGTCGGTGTGGTCGAAGCCGAAGCTGAACTTTCCCATGTCGCCGCCGCACCAGTCCGACAGCGCAGCGGTGCGATAGCCGCGGGCCTTCAGCAACTGCGGCAGCGAGTCGGCATTCAGATGCGTGTCGGCGTCGGGCACGAAGTTGTCGCGGATGCCGTGGGTGTGAGGCCAGGTGCCGGTGAGGAGTGAAATCAGGCAGGGTGCGGTTCGCGCGCAGGGCACATAGCAGTTCGCGAACAAGGCGCCCTGTTTCGCGAGCTGATCGATGTGCGGGGTGAGCGCGCGGCGGTAGCCCATTGCGCCCAGGCGGTCGGCGCGCAGCGTATCGGAGCCGATCATGAGGATGTTGAACGGGGCGTCGGTGCGTTGCGTCGGGCACCTGCGCGGCGGTCGGGCCTCGGGTTGCCAGGCGGCCCAGGCGACGGTGCCGGCGATGAAGAGGACGGCAGCCCACAGCGCCATCAGATCGTCGAGGCGGTTTTCTTTAGCCAGTTGCCACGAGGCAGCTGCGAACAACAGCGTGCTCGCGCTCAGCCACAGCCGCTGAATCCAGACGACGCGCCCCAGCGTCATCCAGTGCCAGAGCCCATACAGCCGGCTCATGCGATAGTGCATCGAGGCCACCAGCAGGCCAGGATTGAAGCGCAGCTTGTGCACGAACTGCAGCGCGAACGCCCCGATGATGCCGAGCACGGCCGCCGCCGCCGCCAACCCAGGCGACCATTCCGCCTGCAGCACGGTGGCGAGCATGAAATAGAGCAGCACCCCGGCACCGCCGGTGAACAGCATGATGGCGAACGCCCAGGCGGTGAGCCGTGCCAGCGCATACAGGGTATAGCGGCGGAAGTGGGTGAGGATTTCCTGGTGGATGCGTGGTCCGGTCTGCGAGAAGTTGGCGAGCGACTTGCTGAGCAGCGCCGCGGTCCCCAGCGCCGCTACGCCCATGGCAGGGAGGAGCCCCGTCCACTTGGCGTCGCCGCTGCTGAACCAGGCGATCAGACCGCAGGCCGCGGTGAGGATTGCCGTCGCCTCGGTCTGCAGCATTCCCCTGTCGGGAGGCAGGCGCAGGCGGGGACCATGCGTCTGGCCATGAAGTCGCTCGACCGCACCGGTCAACTCGCCCAGGCTGGCTGCGAACCTGACCAGATAGAAGAACCTGCGGTCGCCCCGCAGGGTGAATATCGCGCTGCCCAGATGCTCAATGATTTTCCTGAACATATACAGGCGGGGGCGGGACTCGCCTGGTCGAATCAGAAAACTGGCGCGTGAGCGCAGGAAGCTTTTGCGTAGCGTGTAGAGCGTGCTCATGCGTTCGGCATCGATCGCATGCAGTTGCCGCACGCCGGGCAGGTAGCGGATGGAAAATCCCTTGTCCGTCGCGCGTTTCAGGAAGTCATGATCCTCGCCGCCCGCGAGGTTGTGTCCGGTCGGCCCCAAGTCCACGGCAAACAGACCGACCGATTCGAAGACCAGCCGTCGCACCACGATGTTTCCGCCGCTGGGATAGCGATCCTGCGGTTTGATGACAAATGAGTCGGCGCCCGGATCGAATTCCGGAAACGGTCGGATCGGGATCGCATACTCGCCCTGCGAATGCACCCATGACGGCTCGCTGCCATCCCATGCCGGCCAGATGCGGCCGCAATAGAGGGCATCGTCCGGATAGGCGTCCATTCCTGCGAGCAGCTGTGTGATAAAGNNCCGGTCTGGTCGTCGTCGATGAAGCACAGCGCGTCGTGCGTGGTGTGGGCAATGGCGGCGTTCAGCGCATGGGACTTGCCGGCACGCGGCTCCTCGATCCAGCTCAGGCGCAGGGTGTCGCGCGGATGGGCGGCCTGGAAGTCGGCCAGGCGGAACAGCGTATCGTCGCTGCAATTGTTGGCGACCACTACGATGTCGACCGGCTCGTGAATGCCGGCGCAGCAGTTATAGAGCGACGTCAGCGTCTGAATCAGCGAGGTGCTGCGGTTGTAGGTGCAGATGACGATGGCGAGGCGATGGCTGGCGGACATTGCGACTTAACCCAGAGCGCGTCCGTGCTTGCGCAGCACTGCCAACCATTCGTTGATGTGCTCACCCTCGGTGCGCATGTCCCATTTGAAACCGGTCCGCGTGAACGGATAGACCCCGTTTTCCACCGCCCAGATCAGCTCGTCCAGGTAACGCACGTAATTCTCGTCGTGGCGCCAAGGGTGAATCGACCAGTGAGCATGACCATTCATCGACCAGCGCTGATAGCCCCTCAGCTTGCACGTATGAGTCAGGGAGTTTTCCAGCGGTTCGCCCGGCTTGGCCTGCTTCAGGGGCAGGCAGGCGCGGAAGCGCCGGACGTCCATGAGGAATTTTCGGGTGGAAATGAACTCGGCCTGATGCCAGGCGGATTTCGGCTTCGGCTCGNNAGCCTCTCCAGCCAGTTGCGCGCCTGCGGCGGTCCGCCCTGCGGGGTGGCGACGATGGCGCGACTTTCGTGCTGCAGCAACTCGAGTCCATCGTAGATCCACGAACGCGCGCCCTGTCGGTAGAACAGCATGTCGGAATCGACATGGAAAATGTAATCTCCGCTGCAGGCATCCATTGCATAGAGATACTGGTAGATTGGCGCCCCGGAGAAATCCTTGAGGTCGATGCTTTCATTGCCGAAATACTTCAGCAGGATGCGGCGCTGTTCCTCATCGGTCCACGGCACCACATCGACGCGATCGATGATCTGCTCTGCCAAGAGTTTCTGCAGGATGCGCTCCACCTCGTTTTGCGACCCCTGTATCCGCTCGGCGTATTTGCCCACCTGGCGGCCTGGGTCGTAGGTGGCGATGCGCTCGGCAAAGGGAAAATCCAGCTGGCGCATCATGTGCCGCAGCGTCTGTTC
>DONB01000198.1 GCA_003510325.1 Thiobacillus sp.
ATGGCGCTCGAACTGTTCAAGCCCTTCATCTTCAACCGCCTCGAAGTGCTGGGGCTGGCGACCACGATCAAGGCCGCCAAGAAGATGGTGGAAGACGAAGAACCGATCGTGTGGGATCTGCTGGAAGAGGTCATCCGCGAGCATCCGGTGATGCTGAACCGCGCGCCGACGCTGCATCGCCTGGGCATCCAGGCGTTCGAGCCGGTGCTGATCGAAGGCAAGGCGATCCAGCTGCACCCGCTGGTGTGCGCGGCATTCAACGCCGACTTCGACGGCGACCAGATGGCCGTCCACGTGCCGCTGTCGCTGGAAGCGCAGACCGAAGCCCGCACCCTGATGCTGGCGTCGAACAACGTTCTGTCGCCCGCCAACGGCGAGCCCATCATCGTGCCGTCGCAGGATATCGTGCTGGGCCTGTACTACATGACGCGCGAAAAGATCAACGCCAAGGGCGAAGGCATGCTGTTTGCCGACGTCACCGAAGCGCGCCGCGCCTACGACAACCGCGAAGCCGAGCTGCATGCTCGCGTCACGGTGCGCATCAAGGAAGTGACGCTGGACGAGAACAAGAACCGCGTCGAGACCGTCAAGCGGGTGGAAACCACGCTCGGCCGTGCGCTGCTGTCCGAAATCCTGCCGCCGGGGCTGCCGTTCAGCTTCGTCGACAAGGCGCTGAAGAAGAAGGAAATTTCCAAGCTGATCAACGCCAGCTTCCGCCGCTGCGGTCTGCGCGAGACGGTGATCTTCGCCGACAAGCTGATGTACACCGGCTTCACCTTCGCGACCCGCGCGGGCATGTCGATCGCCATCAAGGACATGCTGATCCCGAACGAGAAGGGTCAGATCCTGGGTGCGGCCGAAGCCGAGGTGAAGGAAATCGAGTCGCAGTACACCTCGGGTCTGGTGACTCAGGGCGAGCGCTACAACAAAGTGGTCGACATCTGGGGCCGCGCCGGTGACGCCGTCGCCAAGGCCATGATGGGCCAACTCGGCGGCGAGAAGGTCATCGACCGCCACGGCAAGGAAGTCACCCAGGAGTCGTTCAATGCGATCTACATGATGGCTGACTCGGGCGCACGGGGTTCCGCAGCGCAGATCCGTCAGCTGGCCGGCATGCGCGGCCTGATGGCGAAGCCGGACGGCTCCATCATCGAGACGCCGATTACGGCGAACTTCCGTGAAGGCCTGAACATGCTGCAGTACTTCATCTCGACCCACGGTGCCCGCAAAGGTCTGGCCGACACCGCGCTGAAGACCGCGAACTCGGGCTACCTGACGCGCCGCCTGGTCGACGTGACGCAGGATCTGGTTGTGGTCGAGGACGATTGCGGCACCAAGAACGGTCTGGTGGTGAAGGCGCTGGTCGAAGGCGGTGAAGTGGTCGAAGCGCTGCGCGAGCGGATTCTCGGCCGCGTGGCTGCCAGCGACATCATCCATCCCGAAACCCAGGAAACCGTGTTCGAGGCCGGCACGCTGCTGGTGGAGGATGCGGTCGAGACCATCGAGTCTCTGGGCATCGACGAAGTCAAGGTACGTACGCCGTTGACCTGCGAGACGCGCTATGGCCTCTGCGGCAAGTGCTACGGCCGCGACCTCGGCCGCGGTTATCAGGTCAACGTCGGCGAAGCGGTCGGCGTGATCGCCGCGCAGTCGATCGGCGAACCGGGTACCCAGCTCACCATGCGGACCTTCCACATCGGCGGCGCCGCGTCGCGTGCCGCTGCGGCCAGCCAGCTCGAAGCCAAGTCCAACGGCACGGTGCAGTACACCGCCACCATGCGCTACGTCACAAACGCCCGCAAGGAACTGGTCGCGATTTCGCGCAGCGGCGAAATCATCATTGCGGACGATGCCGGTCGCGAGCGCGAGCGCCACAAGGTGCCCTACGGCGCGACCCTGATGGTGACCGACGGTGCCAAGATCAAGGCCGGCGCCGTGCTGGCGACCTGGGATCCGCACACCCGTCCCATTATCACCGAGTACGCCGGACGCATCCGTTTCGAGAATATCGAAGAGGGCGTCACCGTCGCCAAGCAGCTCGACGACGTCACCGGCCTGTCCACGCTTGTGGTCATCGATCCCAAGCGCAAGGCAAGCAGCGCCGGCAAGGGGCTGCGTCCGCAGGTAAAGCTGCTGGACGAGGCCGGCAACGAGCTCAAACTGGCGGGGACCGATACCCTGGTCAACATCACCTTCCAGATCGGCTCCATCATCACGGTGAAGGACAGCCAGGATGTGGCAGTGGGCGACGTGATCGCGCGTATCCCGCAGGAAACCTCGAAGACGCGCGACATTACCGGCGGTCTGCCGCGTGTGGCCGAGCTGTTCGAGGCGCGTTCGCCGAAAGATGCCGGCGTGTTGGCAGAAGTGACCGGCACGGTCTCCTTCGGCAAGGACACCAAGGGCAAGCAGCGTCTGGTCATCACCGATCTCGACGGTGTGGCGCACGAGTACCTGATCACCAAGGAAAAGCACGTGACCGCGCACGACGGCCAGATCGTCCAGAAGGGCGAAATGATCGTCGACGGTCCGGTCGATCCGCACGACATCCTGCGTCTGCAGGGTGTGGAAGCGCTGGCGCGCTACATCACCGACGAAGTGCAGGACGTGTATCGTCTGCAGGGCGTGAAGATNNGACAAGCACATCGAGGTGATCGTGCGTCAGATGCTGCGCCGCGTGGTGGTGGTGGATCCGGGCAACACCGGTCTTATCCCCGGCGAGCAGGTCGAGCGCTCGGAAGTGCTGCAGATCAACGACGACATGGCGGCGGCGGGCAAGGAGCCGGCGACCTACGATCCGATTCTGCTCGGCATCACCAAGGCTTCGCTGTCGACCGATTCCTTCATTTCGGCGGCGTCCTTCCAGGAGACCACCCGTGTGCTCACCGAGGCGGCCATCATGGGCAAGAAGGACGAGCTGCGCGGCCTGAAGGAAAACGTGATCGTCGGACGCCTGATCCCGGCCGGCAGCGGCCTGGCCTACCACAATACCCGTCGCCGTCAGGCGGCCGGGGAGGATCTGGGGGCCGCGCACCTGATCGAGGGCGGGGATGCGAATCCTGCCGAGAATCAGGAAGTGGCTTGACAGGGGGGGGGCTCTCCCCTAGAATCACGCGTCTTTTTCCGGCCGCAAGTCCGTCGGGAAGCGCAGGACTGTAGCCCGGGACGGCGCATGCCGTCCCGCTTGTTTTACAAACGATACGCTCACCTTAATTTTTCGGAATTTTTGACATGCCAACGATTAACCAGCTGATCCGCAAGCCGCGCCAGGCGCCGGTGGAAAAGAGCAAGGTTCCGGCCCTGAAGGCCTGCCCGCAACGCCGCGGCGTGTGCACCCGCGTGTACACCACGACGCCCAAGAAACCGAACTCCGCCTTGCGTAAGGTCTGCAAGGTCAAGCTCACCAGCGGCTTCGAGGTCATCAGCTACATCGGCGGCGAGGGCCACAACCTGCAGGAGCACTCGGTGGTGCTGGTGCGCGGCGGTCGTGTCAAGGATTTGCCGGGTGTGCGTTACCACACCGTTCGCGGCAGCCTGGATACCGCTGGCGTGAAAGACCGGAAGCAGTCGCGCTCGAAGTACGGTGCGAAGCGCCCGAAAAAAGCTTAATTAGATAGAGAGACAGGAATATGCCCCGTCGTCGCGAAGTCCCCAAACGTGAAATTCTGCCTGATCCGAAATTCGGCAATCAGGAGGTTTCGAAATTCATGAACGTCGTCATGTCCAGCGGCAAGAAGTCGGTCGCCGAGCGCATCGTTTACGGCGCGTTCGAGCAGATTACCAGCAAGTCCGGCAAGGATCCGCTGGAGGTCTTCAGCACCGCGCTGAACAACGCGCGCCCGCTGGTCGAGGTGAAGAGCCGTCGCGTCGGTGGCGCCAACTACCAGGTGCCGGTCGAGGTGCGTTCGAGCCGTCGTACCGCGCTGGCCATGCGCTGGCTGAAGGATGCCGCACGCAAGCGCGGCGAAAAGTCCATGGGCGCTCGCCTGGCTGGTGAGTTGCTGGATGCTGCAGAAGGCCGTGGCGGCGCAGTGAAGAAGCGCGAAGAGGTGCATCGCATGGCTGAAGCCAACAAGGCTTTCTCGCATTTCCGCTTCTAAACCTAACGTATTGATTGGCAGGTAACTAACGTGGCACGCACGACTCCTATTGAGCGCTATCGCAATATCGGCATTTCGGCCCATATTGACGCCGGCAAAACCACCACCACCGAGCGCATCCTGTTTTACACGGGTGTGTCGCACAAAATCGGCGAAGTGCATGATGGCGCGGCCACCATGGACTGGATGGAGCAGGAGCAGGAGCGTGGCATTACGATTACCTCGGCCGCGACCACCTGCTTCTGGAAGGGGATGGACGGCAAGTTCCCCGAGCACCGCATCAACATCATCGACNNGTGGGCGGCGTGCAGCCGCAGTCCGAAACCGTCTGGCGTCAGGCGAACAAATATGGCGTGCCGCGTCTGGCCTTCGTCAACAAGATGGACCGCTCCGGTGCCGATTTCTTCAAGGTCTATGACCAGATGCGTCTGCGTCTGAAGGCCAACCCCGTTCCGGTCCAGGTGCCGATCGGTGCGGAGGACAAGTTCGAAGGCGTAGTCGACCTCATCAAGATGAAGGCGATCTACTGGGATGAAGCCAGCCAGGGCATGAAGTTCGATCTGCGCGATATCCCGGCCGATCTGCTGGAGACCTGCAAGAAGTGGCGTGAAACCATGCTTGAGGCCGCTGCCGAATCGTCCGAGGACTTGATGAACAAGTACCTCGAGGAGGGCGATCTGTCCGAGGCGGACATCATTGCCGGCTTGCGCGCGCGCACCATCGCCAGCGAAATCGTGCCGATGATGTGTGGTACCGCGTTCAAGAACAAGGGCGTTCAGGCCATGCTCGACAAGGTGATCGAGCTGATGCCTGCGCCGACCGATATTCCCCCTGTTACGGGCGAGCTCGACAATGGCGAGCAGGGCGAGCGGCGCGCGGCCGACGAGGAAAAGTTCTCGGCTCTGGCGTTCAAGGTCGCGACCGACCCCTATGTCGGCCAGCTGATTTTCTTCCGCGTCTATTCCGGCGTAGTGAATTCGGGCGACACGATCTACAACCCGGTCAAGGGCCGCAAGGAGCGCATCGGTCGCATCCTGCAGATGCATGCCAACCAGCGCGAGGAAATCAAGGAAGTGCGCGCGGGCGACATCGCTGCGGCGGTGGGTCTGAAGGATGTCACGACCGGTGATACCTTGTGCGACGTGGCTGCCCCGATCACGCTCGAGCGCATGGAGTTCCCGGAGCCGGTGATTCACGTTGCGGTCGAACCAAAAACCAAGGCCGACCAGGAAAAAATGGGTATCGCGCTGGGTCGTCTGGCGCAGGAAGACCCGTCGTTCCGTGTCCGTACGGATGAAGAATCCGGTCAGACCATCATTTCGGGCATGGGTGAACTCCACCTCGAAATTCTGGTGGACCGCATGAAGCGCGAATTCGGCGTGGAAGCCAACGTCGGTGCGCCGCAGGTTGCCTACCGTGAGGCGATCCGCAAGGAAGTCGAGCAGGAAGGCAAGCATGCCAAGCAGTCGGGCGGCAAGGGTCAATATGGCCACGTCTGGATCAAGATGGGTCCGAACGAGGCAGGCAAGGGCTTTGAGTTCATCGATGCCATCAAGGGCGGTACGGTGCCGCGCGAATTCATCCCGGCGGTCGAAAAGGGTCTGAAAGAGGCGCTGAACAACGGCGTGCTGGCCGGCTTCCCGGTGGTGGACGTGAAAGTCACCCTGTTTGATGGCTCCTACCATGACGTCGACTCGTCGGAGCTGGCGTTCAAGCTGGCAGCGATTCTGGCTTTCAAGGATGGCATGCGCAAGGCGAGCCCCGTCCTGCTGGAGCCGATGATGGCGGTCGAAGTGGAAACGCCTGAAGACTACATGGGCGATGTCATGGGCGACCTGAACCGTCGTCGCGGCATCATCCAGGGCATGGAGGATGCGGCCGGGGTCAAGCTGGTCAAGGCCGAGGTGCCGCTGGCCGAGATGTTCGGCTACTCCACCGATCTGCGTTCGATGTCGCAAGGTCGTGCAACCTACTCGATGGAGTTCAAGCACTACTCCGAGGCGCCGAAAAGCGTCGCTGAAGCGATCATCTCCAAGAAATAACTTTGATCTTATAGGGTACTGAAAAATGGCTAAGGAAAAATTCGAGCGGACCAAACCGCACGTAAACGTTGGCACCATTGGACACGTTGACCACGGCAAGACCACCTTGACCGCGGCGATCACCACCATTCTGTCGAAGAAGTTTGGCGGTGCTGCGAAGAAATACGACGAGATTGACAGCTCGCCCGAAGAGAAGGCGCGCGGCATCACCATCAACACTGCGCACGTCGAGTACGAGACCGAAAAGCGTCACTACGCGCACGTTGACTGCCCCGGCCACGCCGACTACGTCAAGAACATGATTACCGGTGCTGCCCAGATGGACGGCGCCATTCTCGTCGTGTCCTCCGCCGACGGCCCCATGCCCCAGACCCGCGAGCACATCCTGCTGGCCCGTCAGGTTGGCGTGCCCTACATCATCGTCTACATGAACAAGGCCGACATGGTCGACGACGCCGAACTGCTCGAGCTCGTCGAGATGGAGATTCGTGAGCTTCTGTCCAAGTACGACTTCCCCGGCGACGACACCCCCATCATCGTTGGCTCCGCCCTGAAGGCCCTCGAAGGCGACCAGAGCGACATCGGCGAGCCCAGCATCATGAAGCTGGCCGACGCCTTGGACAACTACATTCCCGAGCCCGAGCGCGCGATTGACCGCCCGTTCCTGATGCCCGTTGAAGACGTCTTCTCCATCTCCGGTCGCGGCACCGTCGTCACCGGTCGTGTCGAGCGCGGCGTCATCAAGGTTGGCGAAGAAATCGAAATCGTCGGCATCGTCCCCACCGTCAAGACCACCTGCACCGGCGTCGAAATGTTCAGGAAGCTGCTTGACCAGGGTCAGGCGGGCGACAACGTCGGCGTTCTGCTGCGCGGCACCAAGCGTGAAGAAGTCCAGCGCGGCCAGGTTCTGGCCAAGCCCGGCTCGATCAAGCCGCACACCAAGTTCAGCGCCGAGATTTACGTGCTGTCGAAGGACGAAGGTGGNNACCACCGACGTCACCGGCTCGATCGAGCTGCCGGCTGGCACCGAGATGGTGATGCCTGGCGACAACGTCAGCATCAAGGTGTCGCTGATCCAGCCGATCGCCATGGACGAAGGTCTGCGTTTCGCCATCCGCGAAGGCGGCCGCACCGTCGGTGCCGGCGTCGTGGCCAAGATCGAAGAGTAAGGTTCATTACATGCAAAGCCAGAAAATCCGCATCCGCCTGAAGGCGTTTGACTACAAACTGATCGACCAGTCGGCGCTTGAAATCGTGGAAACGGCCAAGCGCACCGGCGCTGTGGTCAAGGGCCCGGTTCCGCTGCCGACCTCGATCGAGCGGTTTGACGTGTTGCGTTCGCCGCACGTCAACAAGACGTCGCGCGACCAGTTCGAAATCCGCACCCACCGCCGCCTGATGGACATCATGGATCCTACCGACAAAACGGTGGACGCCCTGATGAAGCTGGATCTGCCCGCTGGCGTCGACGTCGAAATCAAGTTGTAAAAAGCGGGCGGCATGGTTATAATGCCGCCCCTTCAGCTGTATCAATAGTCGCCGGTCAATTGTAATCGGCACCTACAACCCTCGCTCGCGGCTTCGGCTGTCGGCTTGAGATAGGAAATACAAAGATGAGTATCGGGCTCGTTGGCCGCAAGGTCGGCATGACCCGCATTTTCACCGAGAGCGGCGCGTCCGTTCCGGTGACGGTGCTGGAAATGTCCAACAATCGTGTGACGCAGGTGCGCACGTCGGAAAATGACGGTTATACCGCTGTGCAGCTCGCCTATGGCAGCCGCCGCAATAGCCGTGTCACCAAATCTGAAGCCGGTCATTTCGCCAAGGCGGGTGTCGACGCAGGCGAGCTGCTACGCGAGTTCCGCGTGTCTGCCGAGGTGGCTTCGCAGTACCAGCCGGGTGCGGCCGTTTCGGTCGAGCTGTTCCAGGCGGGCCAGAAGGTCGATGTCACCGGCGTGACGCAGGGCAAGGGCTTTGCGGGCACGATCAAGCGCCACAACTTCAAGTCGCAGCGTGCCACCCACGGCAACTCGCGTTCGCACAACGTGCCGGGTTCCATCGGCATGGCGCAGGATCCGGGTCGCGTGTTCCCCGGCAAGCGGATGTCCGGCCATATGGGTGCGGTGACCTGTACCAAGCAGAATCTCGAAGTCGTGCGTGTTGACGCCGAGCGTGGTCTGGTGTTGTTGAAGGGCGCTGTTCCGGGTGCCAAGGGTGGCCACGTGGTGGTTCGCCCGGCAGTGAAAGGGGGTGCCTAATGGATTTGACCGTCATTAACGACCAGGGCCAGCAGGTGACCAGTGTGGCCGCTTCCGATGAGACTTTCGGTCGCGATTACAACGAGGCGCTGGTCCATCAGGTGGTGACCGCGTTCCAGGCCAACGCGCGCAGCGGCAACCGCGCGCAGCAGACGCGTGCCGAAGTGACTGCGTCCACCCACAAGCCGTGGCGTCAAAAAGGCACCGGCCGTGCGCGTTCCGGTCGGACCTCGAGCCCGATCTGGCGCGGGGGCGGTGTGACTTTCCCGAACAAGCCGAACGAAAACTTCACCCACAAGGTGAACCGCAAGATGTATCGCGCAGGGCTAGCGACCATCCTGTCGCAGTTGGCGCGCGAAGGCAAGCTCAAGGTGGTGGAGAGCCTGGGCATCGATTCGCCCAAGACCAAGCTGCTTGCGGGCAAGCTCAAGTCGATGGGTTATGGCAAGGTCATGATCATTGCAGACAGCGTGGATGACACCCTGTGGCTGTCGTCACGCAACCTGCCGAACGTTTATGTGGTCGAGCCGCATCAGGCGGATCCGTGGAGCCTGGTCAAGTTCGGCAACGTGCTGATCACCAAGGCGGCGGTCAAGCAATTCGAGGAGATGGTGTGATGGGTGCGATCAGTCAAGAGCGTCTGCTCAAAGTCATTCTCGCGCCGGTGATCTCCGAAAAGAGCACCCGCGTGGCCGACAAGTTGAATCAGGTTGTATTTCGTGTGCTGCCCGACGCGACCAAGCAGGAGATCGGCGCCGCTGTCGCCACCCTGTTCAAGGTTGAAGTGGCGGGTGTGCAAGTGCTGAACGTCAAGGGCAAGGTCAAGCGCTCCGGTCGTGTCATGGGTCGCCGTGACAACTGGAAGAAGGCGTATGTCACCCTGAAGCCGGGTCAGGACATCGACTTCGCGTCCGGTCAGTAAGGGAGAACATCATGGCACTGATTAAAGTCAAACCGACCTCTGCCGGCCGCCGCGCGGTTGTCAAGGTCGTTACGCCCGGCCTGCACAAAGGCAAGCCGGTCGCAGCGCTGCTCGAGCCGAAAAAGCGTGGCTCGGGCCGTAACAACAATGGCCACATTACGGTTCGTCACAAGGGTGGCGGCCATAAGCAGCATTATCGCGTGGTCGATTTCCGTCGCAACAAGGATGGCGTTCCGGCCAAGGTCGAGCGTATCGAATACGATCCGAACCGTACTGCGCACCTGGCCCTGTTGTGCTACGCCGATGGCGAGCGCCGTTACATCATTGCGCCGCGTGGCGTTGCGGTGGGCGCCCAGCTACTGAGCGGCGCCGAGGCGCCGATCAAGGCCGGCAACTGCCTGCCGCTGCGCAGCATCCCGGTGGGCAGCACGGTCCATTGCGTCGAGATGATGCCTGGCAAGGGCGCGCAGATCGCGCGCTCAGCCGGTACCTCGGTGCAGTTGCTGGCTCGCGAGGGCAGCTACGCCCAGTTGCGTCTGCGTTCCGGCGAGATCCGCAAGGTGCACGTCGACTGCCGCGCCACCTTGGGCGAAGCGGGCAACGAAGAGCACAGCCTGCGTTCGATCGGCAAGGCCGGCGCCAACCGCTGGCGCGGTATCCGCCCGACCGTTCGCGGTGTGGTGATGAACCCGGTCGATCACCCGCATGGTGGTGGTGAAGGCCGTACTGCAGCGGGCCGTCATCCGGTCAGTCCGTGGGGTACTCCGACCAAGGGCTATCGTACCCGCAGCAACAAGCGCACCTCCAACATGATCGTCCGCCGCCGCAACGCGCGCTGATTGAGGTAGAAAGAAATGGCACGTTCAATTAAAAAAGGCCCCTTTGTAGACGGCCACCTGCTGAAAAAGATTGAAGCCGTTCGCGGCTCCAACGACAAGCGCCCGGTCAAGACCTGGTCGCGTCGTTCCACCGTGTTGCCCGACTTCATCGGTCTGACGATTGCGGTGCATAACGGTCGTCAGCATGTGCCGGTTTTTGTGACCGAGAACATGGTCGGTCACAAGCTGGGTGAGTTCTCCCTGACGCGTACCTTCAAGGGACACGTTGCGGACAAGAAGGCGAAGAAATAAGGAGCGCATGATGGAAGTTTCTGCGATTTTGCGTGGTACCCGCCTGTCCGCACAGAAAGGCCGTCTGGTCGCTGACCAGATCCGCGGTCTGCGCGTCGAAAAGGCGTTGAATATCCTGGCTTTCAGCCCCAAGAAGGGCGCCGGCATCATCAAGAAGGTGCTCGAGTCGGCGATTGCCAACGCTGAGCACAATGAAGGTGCCGACATCGACACCCTGAAAGTCAAGACGATCTGTGTTGACCAGGGCGCGGTGCTGAAGCGCTTCACTGCCCGTGCCAAAGGCCGTGGCAACCGTATTAGCAAGCCGACCTGTCACATCAGTGTGACGGTTGGGGATTAAGGAAGCGCCATGGGTCAAAAAATACATCCGATTGGGTTCCGTCTTGGTGTTCAGCGCATCTGGACGGCTAAATGGTACGGTTCGAACCGCAATTTCTCCAGCACGCTGCTCGAGGATATCAAGGTTCGTGACTACCTGAAGAAGAAGCTTGCCCATGCGTCGGTTTCCAAGGTTCTGATCGAGCGTCCGGCGAAAAATGCACGCATCACGATTTTCAGCGGCCGTCCCGGCGTTGTGATCGGCAAGAAGGGCGAAGACATCGA
>DONB01000163.1 GCA_003510325.1 Thiobacillus sp.
CGGCCGCATTGAGGGCGCGCGCCAGGTGGCGAAACTGTTTGAGCTTGGGCACCGGCACGTCGGGCTTGGGAAGCAGCTCCACCAGGTACTGCAAGCGCCGGATGTGCTGGATGTAGGTGCGCGTTTCCTTGTTGGTCGGCCGCTTGGGTTCGCGCTTGAGCATTTGCCAGGGAGAAACCGACTCACCCGTGGCGGTTTTAAGCAAGCCGTCGATCAGGGCCTTGGTATGAGCCGTCAACTGACTGGTGATCGCGGAGAAATACCGATTGTTGCTCTTTTCCCGGGCACGAAACGCCATCCGGTCCAGCGTCGAGAAGGCCGGCAATTCGTAGCGGTGGTGGACCAGTTCCTCCAGCATCACGTTGATGATGTCGGCCACCGCGTGTTTGGTCTCGGCCGCCGTGTTGGCCACGACCTCCAGCCAGGCGTAGCCCGCCGGGTTCAAGGGTTTGACATTCAAGTGCCGGCGCAAAGCCGCGAAAAGCGCCATGCGCGAGCCCGAGGCCTCGAAGCGCTTGAGGTCCGCCGCCGGGGGCGGCCTAACCACGCCCACCTGCTGCGCAATGTGCTCCCGGATCACCGGCGGCACTTCGGCCAGGGAGATGAAATAGCCCAGGCGCTGGAAGACTTTCAGGTGGATCAGTGCCGCCATGCGCGGCAAGGCGCGCTTGCCGATGCCGGCAGCCAGGAGTTGTTCATCCTTGGTCGGTGTGTAAAGCTCCGCCAGCTCACGGGGTGTCGGATCGGGTTTCAGGCTGGGATAGGCCGTCTCATAGAGCGTGGTCATTCGCGGGGACTACCCCGCCTGGCGGCAATGCTTCCCATCGCCTCAATCCCAGTAGGTGTCGGTCGCGGGTTCGTGAAATGAGGTTTCCAGCAGGCACTGGTTGTCCTCGGCGATGCGGTACATGTCATCGAGCAGCGTGGCGATCACCTCGTCCAGCAAGTCACGTGACAGGTAGGGGTTCTAAGCCAGAACCGCCGAAATTTCCGTCATCCCAGCTCCAGCCCCGCCACGAGCGCATCCAGGTCGATCATCTTGCCGTCGCTCTGGAAGGTGTAATGCCCGTTCAGCAGGATGTGCCGCCAGGCCGCCGGCGATATCTGGGTCAGGAGAGCGTGCGCCTTGGCGTTGCCGCTCGCCTCGTACTTCATCAGCAGCCGCGAGAGGATGGCCGAGTTGTAGAAGATGACCGCGTTGGCGATCAGCCTGGCGCACTGGTTGCTGATCTCAATTTCGATGTCGGTGCGCCCGGTCAATTCCTTCTTGCCGCCGACCTGGGCGATGGTTGAGCGTAGCTGGTGATAGGACTCGATGCGGTTCTGTGAGCGGTGAACGTTGCGCTCCAGTTGCGGATCGCGCAGGTAGCGCAGCGTGTAGATGCTGCGGATGAGCTTGTCGAACTCGAACACCGCGCGCCGCGGGGGGTTCGGCGCGGTGTAGGTGCATAGCTTGCGGATCAGCGTGCCCTGCGTCATCTCCTTCAGTCCGAGCGTGGCGACAATCTGGTCGAGGTTCGGCTTCTCGCTGACTATGAGATCGCGGTCGATTCTCCCGGCCGGCCGGATCAGGCACTGATCGTACAGCGCCGGATCGTCGGCACTGTAGAGTTCCTTCAACTGATCGCCAAGGTCGGTGAAGCGCGGCTCGAAACGCAGGCCGAACCAGTGCAGGATAGCGAAGTTGGCCTTGTTGACGCTGTGCATGTCGCCGGTGATCGCGGTCGGCACGATGTCCGACGTGTTGCGATACCAGATGTCGAACACGTGATGGGCCTCGTAATCGTGCGCGCCGATCAGGTAGCCGTTGAGCGGCACGTGGTTGCACAGCAGCGTGTAGGCGACCACGCCCTTGCCGCGCCCAAAGTATTTGCGCGAGTGGCGCGCTTTCACGGTCGGCCGCTCGACGCCGAATTTCTGACCATCGACGGCACCGTACAGTGCANNTGATGCAGTCGTTGGCCGCGTGCAGCGTTGCGTGGCGCAGGTACTGTTGGTAGGAGCTCTCCAGCACGTGGTACGGGATGTCGCTGGTGCGTGCCATGACCTGGTTGCCGTGGTTCATCGCCTGCGCGATGATGACCGCCATCAGGCTGTCGGCGTCGGCGACCTTCTTCGCATAGCGCGGCTGCAAAGGCGTCAGCGCCGACAGGAACTGGCACTGGCCGTTGACGAAGCGGAACACGTCGGCCACGTCGCAGAACGGCAGTTGCTCGTAGAACGCCTTCTCGCGCGCCTTCTGGTTCTCGCCCTTGGGCTTGCGCCATGTCAGCTTCTGCGTGTCCTTGTCGTATTCTAGGTGCGTCAGCTTGCCCTGCTTCAGCTCGCGGTTGAAGGCCAGCCACTGAGCGCGCAGCTCGGTCGCGAGCGCATCGAGCTGGGCATCGAGTGGCTGCCGCAGGAACGGGATGTCGATCTGCGCCAGCACGGCGGCCTTCTCATCCAGCGAAACCAGCTCGTCGGAAAAATGCCGGTGCTGCAAGCTGTCGTCGAGGTAGAGTTCACCCGACTGGAAGCGCTTCCTGACCTGGCGGTACAGCCAGAACTCGTAGCGGTCGGCATGCAGGTCCGTCGGCTTGCCATCGGCATCGAAGGTCAGCAGGTACGGTCGCAAGCGTTTCGGCAGCGTGGCCGCTGGACATTCGGCGAGCGGCCGTTGCGATAGGCGCTGCTGTTTGGCGAACACGTCCTTGGCCCAGGCCAGCGCCACGAGCCACGGGCTGCCCGGATCAGTGCCAGCGAGGTCGAGCGCGACATACAGCGGCCGAAGATGGCGGCGGATGCGCTCAGCCAGGCCGTCCACCGCCTGCCAGTGCAAAGCCAGCTTGCTCACCGGCTTCACGCTCATGCGCTGCGCGGTGGTTTGCAGCGTATCGCGGGGCATGATTTTGTAGGCGCGCTGGCGCACATCGCCGAACGGCGTGGGATCGGGCACGCTGTCGTCGATGTAAAGCGACAGCAGGCGGCCGACCTGCGGTGTGTCTTGCTGACGGCGCACCTGCTCGGCGACAAAGGATTGCTTTGCGCCCGCACTGCTTTCGTCCTCCAACTGCTTCATGTGGTAGGCCATCGCATCGACCAGGTTGTCGGAAAGCTGCCGGTAGCGCACCCAGGCATAGCAAAGCAGGTAGAGGTAGGTCTGATCGGCCTTCAGGTTGCGTAGATCGTGGACGGTGTAGAAGTTCGCCAGGCTGGCGTAGTACAGCAGATTCTGCTGCGAGACGCCGAGCTTGGGCAGCAGCGCCTTGGCGATCCGGTGCAGCGGCTCCAGCGTGGCGCGCTTTTCGCGTTCGCGGGCCATCTGACGCCAGCCAAAGTCCTTGGCGTCCTGCTTGAGCGCCGCCAATTGCGACAGGGTGTCGTCACGCACTAGAAGCCGACCCAGCGCGGCCTTGGCCGATTCGTCCAACACTTCCGACAGCAGGCCAGCCAGCCGCCGACGCTCGGCGGACAGGGCTTCGCTCACCAGCTCTTGCAGGGTGGTATAGCCGGGCCGGATGATCTTGTGCTCGTTTAGCCAGACGATCAGCTCGGCGGCGATGAACCCCGGCATCACGTCGCGCCGCACGGTCTGCGCGGCCTGCTGCGCGAGCTGCGCCAGGAACTCGGCCGCCCACGGCCGGTAGCCGAACAGATCGGCAATCCACTCGCGCTGGGTGTAGTGCTCGTGCTTGGAGATTGGCTTGTGCTCGAAGGACTCGCCGTNNCTCACTCCAGTCGAAGCGGAAGAAGGCATGCTTGGCCTTGAAGTAACCGATCTGCAAGATGCAATAGACCTGTGCATGGAGACCAGGCCGGCTGCTGGCGAGCGCCAGTTCGGTTTCAGTCAACGCCAAGTATTCCAGCCGCTGGGCGTCGTCGAAGTCCGGCAGGCCGTACAGGGCTTCCTGCTCGGCGTCCGACAGGACGGTCAATCGTTCGCTCTTGGTCGTCATCGCGATGACGCTCCACGAGAGCCCGTCCAACCAACCCGTGCCAGGGTCTCGATCAGCGTGGTTCGCTTGACGCCGAAGTTGCGGCACACCGCCGCCTTGGACATGCCGCCATCGAGCGCAGCGACGATGGCCTCCAGCTTCTCGCCGGTGATCGCCTGCGGCCGGCCGCCGATCCGGCCGCGTTTGCGGGCGGCAGCCAGACCGGCGACGACACGTTCCTGGATCAAGGCGCGTTCGTACTGCGCGAGCGCGCCGAACACCTGGAACAGAAACTCGCCCGAGGGCGTCGTGGTATCCAGGTTCTCCGTCAGCGAGCGGAACGCCACCTGCTTTTCCTTGAGCGAGGTCACGATGGCGAGCAAGTGCGACAACGAACGGCCGAGCCGGTCGAGCTTCCAAACGATGAGGACATCGCCGTCGCGCAACGATTTCAGGCAGGCGGCAAGACCGGGGCGATCATCACGGCTACCGGATGCACGATCATCATAGATATTGCCTGGCTCGACACCGGCAGCGCGAAGGGCATCGTGCTGCAGGTCGAGCGACTGCGAGCCGTCGGCTTTGGACACGCGGGCGTAGCCGATCAGCATGGATCACAAACGAAGGTTTGAGGCGGTGACGAACATGAGCACATAAGATTGGGCTATTGTGTATCTTAACCAGCATCTCAATCAAGCTATCTCAAACCGTAGCTCGGAAAGAATAAGGAGCATGTATGCCGCGTCGCGTGACCCTGACCGATCGACAGCGCGAGGCGCTGCTTCACTTGCCGGTCGATCAAGGTGAGCTGCTGCGGCACTATACCCTCAGCGATGAGGATCTCGGGCATATCCGCCAGCGCCGGCGCGCCCACAATCGTTTTGGCTTCGCGCTGCAACTGTGCGTCCTGCGCTACCCGGGCCGGGTGCTCGCTCCTGGCGAGTTGATCCCGGCGCAGGTATCGGATTTCATCGCGGCCCAGCTCGGCCTGACCAGCGACGATCTACTCCTCTATGCCGCGCGCGAGGAGACCCGGCACGAGCATCTGGCGGACCTTCGCCGAATCTACGGCTATCGCTCCTTTTCGGGGCGGGGCGCACGGGATTTGCGCGAATGGATCGCTCGGGAAGCCGAGGCGGCGACATCGAATGAGGATCTTGCCCGTCGCTTCGTTGCGGAGTGTCGCCGCACCCGCACGATCCTTCCCGGCTCCTCGACGATCGAGCGCCTTTGCGCCGATGCGCTGGTTGAGGCCGAGCGCCGGATCGAGGATCTTATCGCCCATCGCATCACGCCAACCCTGAGCGAGAATTTGGCTCACCTGTTGGAGGATACGGTGGATGGTCGCGTCACGCGCTTCGTATGGCTGCGACAGTTCGAGGTTGGCGCAAATTCAGCAGCCGCTAACCGGCTGATGGATCGACTGGAATATCTTCAAAGGTTCGATCTTCCGGCGGATTTGCTGGACGGCGTGCCGGCGCATCGTGTGACCCGGCTTCGCCGGCAGGGCGAGCGCTATTACGCCGACGGCATGCGTGATCTGCCCGAAGACAGGCGGCTTGCGATCCTCGCTGTCTGCACCCTGGAATGGCGGTCATCGCTGGCCGATGTCATCGTGGAGACCCACGATCGCATCGTAGGCCGTCTCTATCGGGCCTCCGAACGCCTTTGCAACACCAGGATCGCCGACGAAAAGGCGGCCGTTCGGGACACGCTGAAGTCCTTTGCCGAAATCGGTGGTGCTTTGCTTGGAGCGCAGGACGATGGCACGGCCCTGGACGGGATAATCGCCACCGGGCCTGGCTGGGAACGGTTCAGAACCCTTGTCGCCACGGCCTCCGCGCTGACCAACGTGCTCGCGGCCGACCCGCTCAGCCGTGTGCTGGACGGCTATCACCGTTTCCGCCTCTACGCGCCCAGGATGCTGCGCCTGCTCGACATGCAGGCGGCGCCGATCGCCACGCCTCTTCTGGCGGCCGTTGCGATGCTGCGTAACGGGATCAAGGTCGATCCGCCGGTGGATTTTCTACGTCCCAACTCGAAATGGCATCGTCATCTTCGCGCTGAGCCCAGCGGCGACCACCGGCTTTGGGAAATCGCGGTGCTGTTCCACATCCGCGACGCCTTCCGGTCCGGTGACATATGGTTGGCGGGATCGCGCCGCTATGGCGACCTCAAGCAGCTTCTGGTCCCGCCACAGGCGATAGAGCAGACCGCGCGGCTCGCCGTGCCGCTGCGACCCGGCGAATGGCTGGCCGAGCGCAGGGCTCGACTGGATACACGGCTGAAGGAGTTTGGCCGCGCGGCGCGAACCGGCACGATCCCAGGCGGCATCATCGAGAACGGCAAGCTGCACATCGACAAGCTGAGGGCCGACACGCCCGAAGGGGCCGAGGATCTCGTGCTCGATCTCTATCAACAGCTCCCGCCCGCGAGGATCACCGATCTGTTGCTGGAAGTCGATGAGCGAACCGGATTTTCCGAGGCGTTCACGCATCTGCGCACCGGCGCGCCCTGCAGCGACCGGATCGGCCTGATGAACGTGTTGCTGGCGGAAGGCGTCAATCTCGGTTTGCGCAAGATGGCGGCGGCGACCAACACGCACAGCTTCTGGGAATTGCTGCGGATCGCGCGCTGGCATGTCGAAGGCAGCGCCTATGATCGGGCGCTCGCCATGATCGTGGAGGCCCACGCCGCCCTGCCCATGGCCGCCTTCTGGGGACAAGGGCAATCGGCATCCAGCGACGGGCAGTTCTTCCTTGCTACCGAGCAGGGCGAGGCGATGAATCTGATCAACGCGAAATATGGCAACGTCCCGGGCCTCAAGGGATACAGCCATGTGTCCGATCAATATGCGCCGTTCGCAACCCAGGTGATCCCGGCAACGGTCAGCGAGGCTCCCTATATCCTGGACGGGCTGCTCATGAATGACGCGGGCCGCCGCGTTCGCCAGCATTTTGCCGACACGGGCGGCTTCACCGATCATGTGTTCGCCGCCTGCGCCTTGCTCGGCTACAGGTTCGCCCCCCGTATCCGCGATCTCCCTCAGAAAAGACTCTATGCCTTCACGCCCAACGCGACGCCGGCCAATGTGCGAGCGCTGGTCGGAGGTAAGATCAATGAACCGCTCATCGAGCGCAACTGGCCCGACATCCTGCGCATCATGGCGACGATCGCAGCGGGGATCGTCGCCCCCAGCCAGATTCTTCGCAAGCTCGCCTCTTACCCGCGCCAGAATGAGCTGGCCCTCGCATTGCGAGAGGTGGGCCGCATCGAGCGAACCCTGTTCATGATCGACTGGATTCTTGATGCCGGCCTCCAGCGCCAGGCTCAGATCGGCCTCAACAAGGGTGAGGCCCACCACGCCCTAAAGCGCGCCATCAGCTTCCACCGCCGAGGTGAAATCCGGGATCGATCCGGCGAAGGCCAGCACTATCGCATCGCCGGAATGAACCTGCTCGCCGCCATCATCATATTCTGGAACACCATGAAGCTCGGCGAGGTCGTCAATACCCGGGCCGCCAGCGGTACCCATATCGCGCCTGATCTACTCGCCCACGTCTCGCCGTTGGGATAGGAACACATCAATCTAACCGGGGAATATCGCTGGCCCAAATCCTTAGCGTAGGATTCCGCCCCCTCCCGCAAACGCCCCCTACGATTGAGAAGCGCGGCGGAATCTCTTAGATTGATCGCTGGAGGCTTTGTTCGCGGAGACGCGCACATTGCCTTCTTTTCGTTTTAGGAAGCGCTGCCCTAAGCGACAGAAGCCAGAGCTTTGACAATGCGGCATTCCGCGATGGAGCCGACCATGTATCTTGATCCTATCGGTGCAGACACGCGATGATGGCGGTCACGACGGCGGTGGTTTCCGCGACGTCGCGCACCCTCACTGTGTCGAGGCCGATTTCAGCAGCGGGATAGTCATTCCCACCGGGGAATATCGCATCCCCAATGAACAGCATCCCGTCGAGCGGGACACCGCTCTCGGCACTCAGGCGCTTCAGGCCATAGCCCTTGTCGATCCCTGCTCTGGTCACGTCGATCGATGTCGTGCCACCGAGATTGATCGAGAGCTCCGGCAGCTTCGCGCGCAACGTGGCCTGCAACGCGGTCCTCTTCTTTCGGTCAGGATCCCACGCTTCCTTTTCCTTCAGCGGCGCTGCCTGCCCCAGGCCCGAAAAGGTGATCTGGCTGCCCCGGTCCTCGATCCGTTCGCCCCAGATACGTTCGTCGGCGAGACCGGCATCGGTCAGCGCCTGATCGAAGGCCGTGCGGATCTTCGCCTTCTCCGCGTCGTCGAACAGTTCGGCATAGACCGCGCGCCAAGCGCCATTGATGAACCGATAGAGTTTCGTGCCTGTGGTCGGCATCAACCAGAGACGGTCGAGCGCGACGCCGGCAGGAAGGCGCGAGGCGATCTGCTTTTCGAACTGCGGCCAGTCCCCGCCCGAGATCACCGCCACATCCGTGATGGCGAGCAATCGGGCGAGGATTGCGGCCATATCCTCCGATAACGGCCGCTTGCTCTCGGCAAGCGTGCCGTCGAGGTCGAA
>DONB01000299.1 GCA_003510325.1 Thiobacillus sp.
AGTGCGGATGCGCCGGTCGAACCCGCCAGCGAATCCGATACGTCGCGGATCGAGCGCGTGCTGAAAGGCGGCAGCTTCTGGCCGGTGATCCTCACCTTCTTCGGCCTCGGCCTGCTGCTGGCGCTGACGCCCTGCGTGTTCCCGATGATTCCCATCCTGTCCGGCATTATCGCCGGGCAGAAGAAGGACCTGACCAAGATGAGCGGCTTCCTGCTGTCGCTCGCCTATGTGCTCGGCATGGCGCTCACCTACGCGGTCGCCGGCGTGGCGGCGGCGCTGTCCGGCACGCTGTTGTCGAACGCGTTGCAGAACCCGGTGGCGCTCGGCATCGGCGCCGGCATCTTCGTGCTGCTGGCGATGTCGATGTTCGGATTCTTCGAAATCCAGCTGCCGAGCTTCATCCAGAGCAAGTTCTCCGACGCGTCGAACAAGATGAAGGGCGGCAATTTCGTCGGCGTGTTCTTCATGGGCGCACTGTCCGCCGTGATCCTCGGCCCCTGCGTGGCGCCGCCCCTGGCCGCGGCGCTCGCCTTCATCGCGCAGACCGGCAACACCACGCTGGGCGGGGTGGCGCTGTTCGTGCTGGCGCTCGGCATGGGCGTGCCGCTGCTGCTGGTGGGCCTGTCAGCCGGCGCCCTGCTGCCCAAGGCGGGCGGCTGGATGAACGCGGTGAAATATTTCTTCGGCGTGATGATGCTGGCGATCGCGATCTACCTGATCTCGCCGGTCATCCCGGCGTGGATCGGCATGCTGTTGTGGGCGTTGCTGTTGATCGCCTCGGCGATCTACCTGCATGCGCTCGACCCGCTGCCGGCCCACGCAACCGGCTGGTCGCGCCTGTGGAAGGGCCTCGGCGTGGTGCTGCTGATCGGTGGCCTGGCGATCCTGCTCGGCATGCTGGCGGGCAGCCGCAATCTCTTGCAGCCGCTCGACGTCTTCAAGGGCGGCGCGGGTGGCGGCGTCGCGATGGCGGCCGAGCAGAAGGGTCTGGCGTTTGAGAAGGTCAAAGACGTGGCCGAACTCGACGCGCGCCTGGCTGCCGCCAAGGCCGACGGCCGTGCGGTCATGCTCGACTTTTATGCCGACTGGTGCGTGTCGTGCAAGGAAATGGAGACATTCACTTTCAGCGATGCCCGTGTGCAGGCCCGCCTGGCGGACGTGGTGCTGCTGAAGGCCGACGTTACCGCCAACACCGAGGCGGACAAGGTCTTGCTGAAGCGCTTCAGCCTGTTCGGCCCGCCCGGGTTGATCTTCTGGAACAGTGCAGGGGTGCAGTCGGACTACAAGGTGATCGGATTCGAGAAGGCCGACAAGTTCCTGGCCAGCATCGACTCGGCGCTCGGCCAGTAAGCGCCAACGATTCGACGAAGCCCTGCGTGCGCAAGCCCGCAGGGGGTTCGTCGTTTTAGGTCATGAGCCTAGGGCTGGCGCCGCAGTATGGCGATGGCGTCGAGCAGTGGCGTGACGATGGGCTGGATCTTGCGCCGCATCAGCGAGCCGATGGCGGTGGTCTTGAGGAAGATTGGACGCACCGTGTCGGCGTCTACTGCGGCCAGCGCATCGAGCGCGGCGCAGTCGGTCTCAAATTGAGGCGCCGCATCCAGCAGAGTCTGGCGAGCCGCGCTGCGGGCGGCTTCATCGGCCTGGCGCAGGGGCGTGCACCACAGCGCCAGCGCGTTCAGCGTGTGGTTCACCACTTCCTGGTTTTCCGGCCNNCGATGAAGGTCTGGCCCTGCCCCGACAGCGCCTTGACCAGCATCATGCTATAGGGGTTGCCGGCGAGAGGCGGCACGTCCGCGTGGTCGGCGCGCGCCGCGCGCGGGCTGGGCAGATTGTCCGGCTGCAGCTCGAGGAAGGCGACGTAATAGGAGTTGCGGCTGGTGCCGCGTTTCCAGATCGACAGCCGCTCGGCGTCGGTCAGCACGCCCGAATACAGCATCACCGCCACGGTATCGAGGATGCCGACGTCGTCCTCGTGCAGAAAAGCCAGATGGTCGACCAGGAACTCGGCCAGCGTGCGCCCCATGCTGCCCTGGCACACCACGTCGCGCATCAGCATCAGCCGCGCGTTCTCGATGGTCGGCATGCACCACCAGGCGTAGCGCGCCAGTTCGTCGGTGAGCGCGGGCGAGTGCACCACCGCGACCACCGCTTCTTCCTCGGCGATCAACAGCAGCTGCGCCAGATGCTGGGCCGACAAGCCGGCCTGCGACTGCCGCGTCCAGCGCGTCAGATGCACCGGGTAGCCGCCGGGCGAACCCAGCGCGTGGCCGGACAGGAGTTCGCGCACCCGTTTCAGGTAGCGGTCGGAGCGCTCGTTCGGCTTCAGCGGCACGCTCGCCTCGCCCTGCGGCGTCAGCGCCCACAGCGTCATGTTCGACTCGTCGATGCGGACGGCCTTGAGCTCGGTATTGAAGAGGACGTTGAGGCGCAGTTCGTCCTCGGGGGACAGTTCATCGTTCATGCGGAAAAACCTTTATCTATCCGCGAAGAAACGCGAAGGTGATACCCCTTTCGCGTCCTTCGCGGACAAAGCCTTTAAAGCGTCTTGAAGACCTCGCGTGCCGCGTTGACGGTGGCGTCGATGTCGGCGTCGCTGTGCGCGGCCGAGACGAAGCCCGCTTCGAACGCCGACGGCGCGAGGTAGATGCCGCGGTCGAGCATGGCGTGGAAGAAGCGATTGAATTTTTCCTTGTCGCCCTGCATCACTTCGGCAAAGCTCGTCGGCGGCTTGGCCGCGAAATAGAGGCCGAACATGCCGCCGACCGAGTCGGCGCAGAAGGTGACGTTCGATTCCTGCGCCGCGGCGGTGAGTCCTTTGACCAGCCGCTCGGTGCGGGCGGTGAGCGCCGCGTGGAAGCCGGGCTCGGAAATCGCGGCGAGCGTGGCCAGCCCTGCTGCCACCGCAACCGGATTGCCGGACAGCGTGCCCGCCTGGTACACCGGTCCGGTCGGCGCCAGCGCGTCCATCACGTCGGCGCGGCCACCGAAGGCGCCGACCGGCATGCCGCCGCCGATCACTTTTCCGAGCGTGGTCAGATCGGGCTTGATGCCGAGCAGCTTCTGCGCGCAGCCGAGGTCGACGCGAAAACCCGTCATCACCTCGTCGAAGATCAGGAGTGCACCGTACTGGTCGCACAGGCGGCGCATCGCGGCCATGAATTCGGCGGTCGGCTTGACCAGGTTCATGTTGCCGGCGAAGGGCTCGACGATGATGCAGGCGATCTCGCTGCCGATTTCGGAGAAGGTGCGCTCGAGCCCGGCGACGTCGTTGTAGTCGAGCACGATGGTCTGCGCGGCGACTTCGGGCGGCACCCCGGCCGAAGTGGGGTTGCCGAAGGTGAGCGCGCCGGAGCCGGCCTTCACCAGAAGGAAGTCGGCGTGGCCGTGGTAGCAGCCCTCGAACTTGATGAACTTGGAGCGCCCGGTGAAGCCGCGCGCGAGACGGATCGCGCTCATCGTCGCCTCGGTTCCGCTCGATACCAGTCGGACTTTTTCGATGCTCGGCACCAGTTCGATGATGCGGCGGGCGATGGCGAGCTCGGCCTCGGATGGCGCGCCGAACGACAAGCCGTTGGCGGCGGCGTCCTGCACCGCCTTCACCGTGCCGGGGTGGGCGTGACCGAGGATGGCCGGACCCCACGAGCCGACGTAGTCGATGTATTCGCGGCCGTCGGCGTCCCACACCCGTGAGCCCTTGGCGCGGCTGAAGAACACCGGGGTGCCGCCGACGCTCTTGAAGGCGCGCACCGGCGAATTCACGCCGCCGGGGATGACGTGCTGCGATTGGTCGAAAAGCTCTTGGTTGCGGGTCATGGTTCGGTTCACTCTTCAGATTCGGTTGCAAATAATTGATTCAGGACGTGCGCGGCGACACGGATGTCGGCGGCATCGAACAGCGCCGACAGCACGGCGAGGCTGTCGGCGCCGGCGTCCAGCAGCGGCGGCGCATTGTCAGGCGTGATGCCGCCGATGGCCACCAGCGGCACGTGGATCACGGGCGCAGCCTCGTGCAGCAGGTCGAGGCTGGCGCGCGGGGCGGCCGGTTTGGTCGGCGACGGAAAAAAGCTGCCGAATGCCACGTAATCGGCACCTGCCGCCTGCGCCGTCTGCGCGAACTCCAGGCTCTGATAGCACGAGGCACCGATGAACTTGTCGCGGCCGAGAATGATGCGCGCCTCGCGCAGGCTGCCGTCGTCGCGTCCCAGGTGGACGCCGTCGGCGTCGCACAAGTCGGCCAGCCGCAGGTCGTCGTTGACGATCAGCGGCACGTGGAAGCGGCGGCACAGCGCGACCAGTTCGCTCGCCTGTTCATGGCGTCGCGCAACGTCGCCCGACTTGTCGCGGTACTGTACTGCAGCCACGCCGCCCGCCAATGCCGCTTCGACCTGCATCAGCAGGTGTTCAGTGTCGGGAGTTTCAGGGGTGATGGCGTAGATGCCCCCAGGGAATTCACGCATGGCAGGATTATTCAAATAATGAACAGCTCAGGCCCCGCTCTCACGCGTTGCCTTCGGTCTGTCCGTCCTGAGCCCAGAAGAAACGCTCGGGGATGTATTGCCCCATGCCGGGACGGAAGGCGGCCTTGAGCGTCTCGTAGGTGAAGTTCTGCGCGTCGCGTACCGCCTGCGGCACGTCCTGGCCATAGGCCAGGGTGGCTGCGATGGCCGAGGCGAGGGTGCAGCCGGAACCGTGATAGCTGCCGGGCAGACGGTCCCAGGCGTCGGTCTGCACGTGGCCATTGGCGTCGTAGAGGCTGTTCAGCACGCGCGGCGTGGCTTCGTGTGTGCCGGTGATGAGCACATATTCGCAGCCGAGATCGGTCAGGTGCTTGGCGCACGCGGCGAGATCCATGTCGTCCTCGTCCGACTCGAAGAGCGCCAGGCGGCGCGCTTCGTGGCTGTTGGGCGTGAGGATGCTGGTTTGCGGGATCAGCAGGTCGCGCATGGCGGCGATCATGTCGTCAGTGGCGAGTTCGTCGCCGCGGCCGGACGCCAGCACCGGGTCGAGGATGACGGGGATGTCCGGGTAGTCGGCGAGGATCTCGGCGATGACCGCGATCGATTCGGGACTGCCCATCATGCCGAGCTTGAACGCGGCGACCGGGACGTCCTCCAGCAGCATGCGCGCCTGGTCCATCACCCATTCGGCGTCGATCGCCAGCACTTCGTCGACCCGGGCGGTGTCTTGCACGGTGATCGCGGTGATCACCGACAGCGGGTGGCAGCCCATGCTGGCCAGCGTCAGCAGGTCGGCCTGAATGCCGGCGCCACCGGTCGGGTCTGACGCGGCGAAGCTGAGCACCAGCGGCGGGGTGGGTTTGGGGGAGAAAATAGGCGGCNNCATGGCGTCACTGCTTTAAAATCAACGCCCAATTTTAGCTGATTCCCTCTGCCCCCATGCCTGAAACGCCTGAATACAAAAGCTGGATGTGCCTGATCTGCGGTTATATCTATCACGAGGAAGCCGGGGCGCCCGAGGATGGCATTCCGCCCGGCACGCGCTGGGACGATGTGCCGATCAACTGGACCTGCCCCGATTGCGGGGCACGCAAGGACGACTTCGAAATGGTGGCGTTCTGAATTTTGACGTTTCTACGTCCGCCCCCTCAAGAAAGCTTGGGGATGGGCGTTAGTGCGTAGGCGCACCGAATTTTTGCCATAGAATGGCGAATTACCATGAATCGACCCTGTCAATGGTACGGTAAGACGGAAAATCAGGGTAAATACCAATCAGGAGACAGTGATGATAATGAAGTGGATGACGGCTTGGGTGTTGCTCGTTTTTTCGTCGGTCAGCTGGGCGATTGCACCCTATATCCAGGGTAACCCGGTTGCCGGTGGCACGGTGCAGGCCGTGGCGTCGGCGGTAGAAACCAAGCTCAAGGGCAATGGCTTCAAGGTGGTCGGCAAGTATTTCCCCAAGGATCTGGCAGGATATGGCGTGGTGATCGTCACCGATGGCGACATGCTCGGCGAAGTCGGGTCGGCCGGCGGTCATGCCGTGTTGGGTGCGGCGATTCGCGTGGGCGTGAAAGCGGACGGCAGCGTGGCGTATACCAACCCGGATTACTGGTACCGCGCGTATTTCCGCAAGGCCTTCGACAAAAAGGAGGCGGCAGTCAAGGCGCTGCAGACGCGTTTGCAGGATGCGTTGGGTGCGGGCAAGGGGATGGGCGGGGACGAGACCGCCGCCAGCCTGTCCAATTACCGCTACATGATCGGCATGGAGCGTCTGGATTCGTACAAGAACAAGCTTGTAGAATATGGCAGCTTCAACGAGGCGGTGAAGACCGTTCGTGAGAACCTGGCCAAAGGGGCGGGCAAAACGACCAAGGTCTACGAAATCGTCATGCCTGATCGCAAGATGGCCGTGTTTGGCGTGGCGATGAATGATGGCGCCAACAGCGACGGCGAATGGCTCAAGAAAATCGACATGCAGGAGAGCATCGCAGGCCTGCCTTACGAGGTGTATGTGGTCGACAAGGAAGTCGGTTCGCCGCACGGACGCTACCGCATCGCGTTGGCGTTCCCCGACGTGGGCATGGGGCAATTCATGCGCATTTCCTCCCTGCCGAACGTCATCATCGAGACCATGAGCGCCGTTGCGGGTGCGGACAAGAAATCCAGCGGAGAAGCCTGGCAGTAAAGGCGGTCTGCAGGGACAGGAAAAAGGGCGCTGCCTGGCAGCGCCCTTTTTATTTGCCTGCCGAAAATGCGCGATGGCCGGTGCGGCAGAGGCTAAAGAAGCCGGTGCCGGTGCCGTAATGGTAAGCACGCAGGGTGTGTGGCAGGTGCTGTGCGCCCGGGATACTGGTGGAGAAAGCGTGTGGACAACGAAGCATTGAAAGGCGTCAAGGTGATGGTCATCGATGACAGCAACACCATACGTCGCAGCGCGGAGATATTCCTGAATCAGGCGGGCTGCGAAGTCATCCTGGCGCAGGACGGCTTCGATGCGCTGTCGAAAATCACGGATCACGAACCGGATGTCGTGTTTGTCGACATCATGATGCCGCGCCTCGACGGCTATCAGACCTGTTCGCTGATCAAGCGCAACGCCAAGTACCGCACCACGCCGGTCATCATGCTGTCGTCCAAGGATGGCCTGTTCGATCGTGCGCGCGGCCGCATGGTGGGGTCGGACGAGTACCTGACCAAGCCTTTCACCAAGGACACGCTGCTGACGGCGGTGCGCGAGCACGCCTGTTCCAGGGCCTAACCGTTTTTCAAGGAGCATAGATATGGCGATCAGCCGAATTCTGGTTGTGGACGATTCCCCCACCGAACGTTTTTTCCTGTCCGAGTTGCTGGTCAAGAACGGTTATCTGGTCAGCATGGCCGAAAGCGGCGAAGAAGCCGTCGCGCAGGCCAAGCAGACGCTGCCCGATCTGATCGTGATGGATGTCGTGATGCCCGGCATGAACGGCTATCAGGCCACTCGCATGATCACCAAGGAAGAGGCGACCAAGCATATCCCGGTCATCATGTGCACCACCAAGGGCCAGGAAACCGACAAGGTATGGGGCATGCGCCAGGGCGCCAAGGCCTACCTGGTGAAGCCGGTGAAACCGGAAGACCTGCTGTCGCAAATCAAGGCATTGGGCTGAGCAGACCGAAATGGCCAAGAAATTCAACCTGCGCGAATTTCAGACAACGCTCTCGCAGCAGCTGCAGGCCGCGGCCAGCCGCGACAACAGCGGATCCCGTCTGGGTTTCCAGGTGGCTGATGTGAACTGGCTGGTGAGCCTCTCCGATACCGAAGAGGTCATCCCCGTGCCGCCCGTCGTCAAGGTGCCGGGTGCGTGCCGCTGGTTTCGCGGCGTCGCCAACATCCGCGGCAACCTGTTCGCGGTGAGCGACTTCTCCGACTTCATGGGAAAAGGCGTGACGCCTGATCACTCGGATTGCCGCCTTCTGATTCCGCATCACGATTTTGGCGTGAACGCGGCGCTGCTGGTGCGCTGCACTTTGGGCTTGAAAAACATCAACCGTTATCAACTGCGCAACGACCGCACCGCGCCGCACCCATGGATTGCCCGCCATTACTCCGACGAAGCGGGCGCCGACTGGTGCGACATGGATTTCGCGGCATTGCTGGGCAATGCCGAATTTCTGAAGGTCGAAGCGTAGTTCTCGACAGCTGAAGAACATTGAAAACTGGGCGCGCTGGCGCCGATGAGTGGAGGGATGGAGCAATGAACATGGCGACAACGATGAACGGCCTCAAAGGGCTGGCCGGGCGCATGACGGAAAAGGTCACGGGCAAGCGTGGCGGCGAGCATACCGCCATGATCATGCAGACCGTGCGCAAACTGGCAGACAAGGAGGGCGGCAAGGCGCCCCTGATCGGCCATTTGCCCGTAGACAAGCAATATCTCTACGCGGGCAGTGCGCTGATTGCCTCGCTGCTGCTGGCAGCCGGCTTCACGATCTACAGTCTGATCCAGCTCGACAACCGCACCGGTTACGAAACCAAGGCGGGTGACCTGAAGGTGCTGTCGCAGCGTCTGCCGCTGACAGCCCAGCAGTCCGTGCTCGGTAACGCTGCCGCCTTCAAGCGTCTGGCCGAGGGCAAGGCCGCGTTTCAGGCAACGCTGACCGGCCTGGTCGAGGGCGACGACGAGGTGCCGGCTTCGGGCGGCGCGGCGCGCGACACGCTGGATAAAATCAGCGCGCAGTGGAAAACATTTGATCCGCAGGTGGTGCAAATCCTGTCTCAGCAGAAAAACCTGGTGCAACTGAGCGAGAACGTCAAACGGATTAATGCCCTGTCCATCGATCTGCAGGAAGTGGCCGAACAGCTCGCCAGCCAGCTGGCCGATGCGGGTTCGGGCGTGCGCGAGGTGTCGCGCGCCAATCACCTGGTCATGCTGAGCCAGCGGATGCCGAAAAACGCCAACCTCCTGCTGTCGGCCGATCTGATCGACCCGGAGGTAGTGCTGCAGTTGGAAAAGGACACGACTTCGTTCCGCGATACGGTGCAAGCGCTGATGGAAGGCACGGCCAGCCGCAATGAAGACAGCCTGCTGACGCTGGAAGACCTGGGCGCCAACATGGGTGACATGGTGGAAGCGGTGGGCGAGGTGTTGGCCAATACGCAACCGCTGCTGCAATCCAAGGTAGCGGCCAACAACNNACTGGTGATGCTGGGTCTGGTCAACATCAACGAAACCAAATCGCGTGCACGCAAGAGCGAAGAGGAAAACAGCCGCAACCAGGAAGCCATTCTGCGTCTGATGGACGAACTGGGCGAGCTGGCGGAGGGCAACCTCACCATCAACGCCAGCGTGACCGAGGACATCACCGGTGCGGTGGCCGACTCGATCAACTACACGGTGGAAGAACTGCGNNACGGTGGTGAACCTGGCGCAGTCGGTGCAACAGGTGTCAGGCAACGCCGCCGAGTCCGCCCGAGTGGCCGAACAATCCCTGGCAGCCGCTGAAAAAGGCCAGCAGGCAGTGGCCAACGCCATTGCCAGCATGAACGGCTTGCGCGAGCAGATTCAGGAAACGTCGAAGCGAATCAAGCGTCTGGGCGAATCGTCGCAGGAGATCGGNNACCAAGCAGATCGCGGCGATCGTGAAGACCATTCAGTCTGACACCCACGATACGGTGGCGGCGATGGAGGTCTCGACCCAGGGCGTGGTCGAAGGCGCCAAGCTGTCCGACGCGGCGGGCCAGACGCTGGCCGAGATCGGCGACGTGTCGAAGAAGCTGGCCGGCCTGATTGCCGACATTTCTTCCGCCACGCAAAGCCAGGCGGAATCGACTGCCAAAGTGGCCGAGACCATGCAGGACATCAAGTCCATTTCGGCGCAGACCACGAGTGGCACGCAGCAGACAGCCGAGTCGATTGGCGGCATGAAGCAGCTTGCGCAGGATCTGAAGAACTCGGTTTCGGGCTTCAAGCTCGCCTGATCGAGCGGAACGAAGCGAGCAGCCGATCACGGCCACTGCAATCAACGTCAGGAACAACATACCATGAGCGCCTTACTCGATTACGATACCGGCCCGTTGAACTGGGTGCGCGGAGACATCGACGCCGCCCTGCAAGCCGCCCTCGGGCGCGTTCAAGCCTACAGCGTGGATGCCGACCTCACCAATGCCCTGCGGCTGGCGCACGACGATGCGCACCAGGCCACCGGCGCGCTGCGCATGGTCGGGCTGGAAGGCGCGGCGACGCTGGCGGCAGTGATCGAATCCGTTCTGGACGACGTCAACGAGAATCGCCTCGCGGCAAGCGATGAGGTGCTGCGCGCCTTGCGCAATGCGATGGAAGGCCTGCAACGCTGGGTCAAGGATCTGGCGGACGGGCGTGGCAGCGGCGAACTGGCGCTGTTTCCCCTCTACAAGCGCCTGCGCGAACTGCAGGGCGCCGAGCGGGTGTTCGAGGGCGAGCTGTTTTTCCCCGACCTGCGCTCGCGGGTGCAGGGCAAGGTCACCGGCAATGGCATGACGCAAGAGGCGCTGGCCGCCGAAGTCAAAACTGCGCGCGGCCAGTTCCAGCGCGGCCTGCTGGCTTTTCTGCGCAATGTCGAGGCCGAGCAGGGACTGCAGCGCATGCGCGAGGCCCTGGCGGCAATCGAGCGCATTGCGCCGTCGCAGGCCTCGCAAACCTTCTGGTGGGCGTGCGTCGGCTTTGTCGACAGCCTGATCGCGCGTGGCGTCGAGGCCGATTTCCACGTCAAGCAACTGCTCGCCCGTGTCGATCTGCAGATGCGCCGCCTGATGGAAGGCTCGCCGCAGGTCGCCGAGCGACTGCTGCGCGATGCGCTCTTTTTCGTGGCGAAGAGCCAGCCTCAGGACGGCCGTGCAGCGGAAGTTCGCTCGACCTTCGGTCTGGATCGCTATCTTCCGGGCCGCGGCATGCTCGATCCCGAAGCGCTGGCGCGCATGCGCCCGGTGCTGGACGCCATGCAGGCCAGCCTGAAGGCCGCGCGCGACAGCTGGCATGCCTATGTGGAAGGCGATGCCGCGCAACTGGAACAGTTCCAAAGCCACTTGGGACGCATGCAGCCGCAGGCGCATATGCTTGAAGGCAGCGGCCTGGTGCCCTTGCTGGAGGAACTGGGTGCAGCGGCCATTGCCGCTGCCGGACGCGACGGCGATGCACGCGAGCAGATGAACCTGGAGGTCGCGTCAACGCTGTTGTACATGCAGAATGCCGTCGACCAGGAAGACGTGCTGCATGCCGATTTCGCCCACCGCGCCGAAGCCCAGCAGGCACGGCTGAATGCCCTGATCGAAGGCCGCGAGATGCCGGCCAATATCGAGGAATCCGCCAATCAGCAGCGTGAAGCCGAGCGCGACATGCTGGTGCATATGGCGCAAGAAGTCGGCCAGAACCTGAAGCAGATGGAAGAAGCACTGGATGCCTTCTTCCGCGATGCCAACGAGCGCGAAGCGCTGGGCAATCTGCCCACCCTGGCGCAGCAGGCGCAGGGCGCGCTGACCATGCTGGAACTGCCCGATGCCGCCAAGCTGCTGGAGGCGGCCACCGCCACGGTGCAACCGTTCGCCAGCGAGGGGCACCCCGACGATGCCGCCCAGCAACGCCTGGCCGATGCGTTCTCCAGCCTCGGGCTGTATATCGAATCCTACTGCGCCGGGCGTGTCGATGCTGCCAGCATTCTGCGACCGGCCCTGATCGAATTTGGCGTGATCGAGGCCGACAGCGGCGACGAGGGCGCCTTCGACGACACTGTCGAAGCCGGTCTGCCAAACCGCAAGGCCGAGGTGCAGGCGGACTATCTGGAATGGCGCGATCAGGCTGACGACGCCGCAAAAAAAAAATTCCTTGATGCGCTGATCGAGCTTGGTCGCGATGCCGAACTGATCGACGACGCCACTCTGAAGCAGCAGACGCGTGCCGCACTCGACGCCAGCCGGGACGCCGCCGCAGCGCCGCAGGCGCTTGACGCCGACATCGCTGCGCTGACGGGGCTGGCATTGCCGGAACGGACCCCCCCTGAAACCCCGCTGACGCTTGAAGAGTCAAGCGGGCCGGTTGCCGAGGCGAATCCGGCTGAAGAGATTGAATGGGCGGACGCGTCGATCGCAATCAACGAGCCGGTCGATATCCCGGCGAGCGAAGCGGCTGCGCCTGCTGCCGATATCGTCGTTGAAATTGCCGAACCGCTGCCCTTGCCCGAAGTGCCAGCCGGCGAGCCCATGTCGACGGCAGCAGCGGAAGAGTCGCCAACCGAAGAACACGCCAGCGCGTCGCCCGCAGACGGCCTCTTGGTCAGCGTTCCCGAGGAGTCAGAACCGGAACTGCTGGAAATCTTCCTGGAAGAGGCCAATGAAGTGCTGGCCACCATGGGCGAAGCCAGCCAGGCCTGTCAGAATGACCCCGGCGACCAGGCCTCATTGACCGTGATTCGCCGCGCTTTCCACACGCTGAAAGGCAGCGGCCGCATGGTCGGTCTGAACGAGTTGGGTGAAACCGCATGGCGTCTTGAGCAATTGATGAACGGCTGGCTGGCCGAGCAGAAACCGGCCGGCAGCGAGCTGCTGCGCCTGGTCGGCCAGGCACGTGAGGTATTCCAGAACTGGGTGGACGCACTACAGGCGAATCAGCCCGCCATGCTTCCGGTTGCAGCCTTGCTTGCTGCGGTCGACCGTGTGGCACAGGGGCAGCCGCTGGACGAGGCGCCCGCAGTGGTCGCGCCGCAGGCCGAGGATAATGCGCTGGCGGTGGACGAGATCGAGATCCCCAATTCCGAAGTGGAAGTGCAAGCGGTCGTCGAGACAGCCGCCGTCGCGGAAACCGATTGGCTGCTGCAGCCGGCTGTCGATAGCGAGCCTGTCGATGCAGGCGACGATTCGATCGCCATGGCCGGGCAGGATGCACGTGTGGAAGTCGAATCGATCGATATTGAATCCGCACCTCTCCCCAGTGAGCCGGAGGCTGTCGACACGCCGGTGACGCAAGCAGACGATATCTACGCGGCAGCGCCGGTGCAAGAAAGGCCTGCATTGGATGTGGGCGCTTTGATCGAATATGCAATTGCGCCTGCGCCTGTCGAGCCGGTTGCAGCGGAAGTTTCCGATTCCGTGCACGTTGAAGCGGACGCGGCACAGGGGGAGGCCGACGAAATCTGCATCGGACCGGTCTGTCTGTCTATCGGCCTGTACGATATTTTCATGACCGAAGCGCACCAGCGCCTGGCCGTGCTGCAGGAAGAAGCCGAGCGTCACGCCGAAGCCGCCAACAGCAGCGTGAGCGAACATGCCCGGCGCGCGGTACACACCCTGGGGGGCATCGCGGGCACCGCCGGCATCACGTCACTGTCCGAACTGTCGCACGCGCTTGAGCAATACTGGAACCGTTTCGTGCAGGTTCCGCTCCCGTCCGCGCATCTGCCGCTGGTTCAGGATACGGTCGCGCGTCTGCATGACATGATTGCGACCATCGAAAGCGGACAGTTGCCCGAGGCGGCCAGCGATCTGATCGCGACGCTCGGCGAACTGGAGGACGAACAGGCCTTGCCGGAAATCGAAGCTGCCGCCCAGCCTGCGACCGATGCGTCTGTCGAGATCGCGGAAGTGGCTGAAATCCATCACCCCGCGCCTGCCCCTGAACTGCCGGATATCAGCACGCTGGTGCCCGACATCAAGCATGCCGCGCCGTCGCCGGTATTCGAGCGGCGCGAAGTGGCCGATGAAATCGATCAGCAACTGCTTCCGATTTTCCTCGAAGAGGCTGACACCCTGGTTCCGGATACGAGTGCGCAACTGCGCGCATGGCAGGCCGCGCCGGGCGAAGCCGCAGCACGCGATGCGTTGCGCCGCAACCTCCACACCATCAAGGGCAGCGCGCGCATGGTTGGTGCGATGCGCCTGGGTGAGCTGACGCACGTGATGGAATCGCGCGTGATCGCGGTGATCGAAGGGCATCTTGGCGCGAACGCCGAGGTGTTCGATACGCTGGAAGCCCAGCTCGACCGGCTGGCCGAGACCGTGGAGCGCCTGAAGCAGGGCGACCTGTCGCCCGTGGTCGACGAAGCCACGGCCCCGCTGGAGGCGCCGATCGAGCCGGTTCTGGGTCAGGCCGAATCGGCGCCTGCGATGACCGCCACCGTGGCCGATTCGCAGGGGCCTGGGCAATCCGCCACCCGTGACGCCAACGCGCTGACCCTGCGGGTGCGCGCCGACTGGGTCGACCGCATGGTCAACCAGGCGGGCGAAGTGGCGATCGCGCGTTCGCGGATCGAAAGCGAAGTATTCGCGTTCAAGCGCCACGTCAACGAACTGTCGGAAGCGCTGGTACGCCTGCGCGGTCACATCCGCGAGGTCGAGATCCAGGCCGAATCGCAGATGCAGGCGACGTTCCAGGCGCAAGGCGTGGCCGAGGAGTTCGACCCGCTGGAGTTCGACCGTTTCACCCGTTTCCAGGAAGTGACCCGTTTCCTGGCCGAGAGCGTGAACGACATCTCCACCGTGCAGCACATCCTGCTGGCTCGCCTGGGCGAGGCGGATGCTGCGCTGATCCAGCAGACGCGGCTGAACCGCGAACTGCAGCAGGATCTGCTGCGGGTGCGCATGGTGCCGCTGTATTCGGTGGCCGAGCGCCTGTACCGCACCGTGCGCCAGACCGCGCGCGATGTGGACAAGCGCGCCCAGCTCGACATTCAGGGCGGCGAACTGGAAATCGACCGCTCGGTGCTGGAGAAGGTCACCGCGCCGCTCGAACATCTGCTGCGCAACGCGCTGGCACACGGCATCGAAACGCCCGAGGAACGCCGCGCCGCAGGCAAGGCGGAATTCGGCGAAATCGTGCTGTCCGCGCGCAAATCCGGCAACGAAATGATGCTGACCGTGAAGGACGACGGCGCCGGCCTCAACTACGCCCGCATACGCGAAAAGGCCGAAGCCAACGGTCTCCTGCTGCCGGGCGTCGAGCCGACCGAAACCCTGCTGGCGCAGATGATCTTCGCCGCCGGCTTCTCCACCGCCGAAACCGTCAGCCAGGTCTCCGGCCGCGGCGTCGGCATGGACGTGGTGAAGAGCGAAATCTCCTCGCTCGGCGGTCGCATCGACATCAGCTCGACGCCGGGTGCCGGCACCAGCTTCAACATCTACCTGCCGCTCACGCTGGCGATGACCCAGGCAGTGATGATCCAGGCCGCCAAGCACGATTACGCCCTGCCGACGCCGCTGGTCCAGCAGGTGCTGGAATTGAAGCCGCACGAGCTGGAAAAAGCGATGGCGGCGGGCGAAGTGACGTGGCGCGGCACACGCTACCCGTTCTCCTATCTGCCGCATCTGCTGGGCGATACCGAGGCGGTGCACGAAGTCCAGCGTTACAACCCGGTGGTGCTGCTCGCCAGCGGTTCCAGCCAGGCGGCCGTGCTGGTCGACGTGATCGAGGGCACGCGCGAAATCGTGGTCAAGAACATCGGCCCGCAGATGGCGCGGATTACGGGTGTGGCGGGGGCGACGGTGCGCGGCGACGGACGCGTGATCCTGATCCTCAACCCGGTGCCGCTGGCGCTGCGCTGGGCCAGTCTGCCGCGTACCGCTGTGGAACGCACGGCACCGGCCGAGGCAGCCGAACTCAGTGCCGCCCTGCAGCCGCCGCTGGTGCTGGTGGTCGATGATTCGCTCACGGTGCGAAAGATCACCACCCGTCTGCTTACTCGCGAAGGCTTCCGTGTCGACAGTGCAAAGGACGGCGTCGACGCGCTGGAAAGGATGCACGACCTGATCCCGGATGTGGTGCTGCTCGACGTCGAGATGCCGCGCATGGACGGTTTCGAACTCGCCCGCGTGATGCGCAGCGATGCGCGCCTGAAATCCGTGCCGATCATCATGATCACCTCGCGCACGGCGGACAAGCACCGCAATCACGCGATGGAAATCGGCGTCAACGTGTATCTGGGCAAGCCGTATCAGGAACAGCAACTGCTCGAGCATATTGCCGAGCAACTTGGGCAGGAGACTGTCGTGTCGGCGTAAGCTGTCGACAGGCAAAAAAAAACGGGCGATGGTCGCCCGTTTTTTTTTTTGCCTAGAGTTTCAGGCTGGCGAGGTCGCCCCCTGCCAGCGTGTTGAGTTGTGCGTCGCCGTGTGCGGGATCGTGGTGATAGGTGGACGTCAGACGCCGAGCCGCACTCAGCCAGTGGGCCTCGGCTGCCGCCATGGTTTGGGCCAGTGTGGCCGTGTCGCGATTGTCGAGCCAGGCTTCGTACGCCTGCGGCAGTGCCGGGAACAGCGCGCGCCGCAGGCCGGACAGGTTGGCTAGGTAAAAATGCAGCGAGCCGATGGCCTCGCGCTCGAGCAGCGTCGGCAGGGTGACCAGGCAATCGGCCAGGTGGTCGCGCACCGCGCGCACCAGCAGTTCGGCGTGCCGTGAGCTGAGCTGACCGAGCATCGCATTCCAGTCTTCGCCCAGCAGAGACTCGGCGCGCGCCTCGCCGATCTCGTGCAGGATCATCGCCTCGCTTTCGGCTTCCGTCATGCGATCGAGCCCGCGCTCGATGTCGCGCTCGAAATCATAATGCGCGAAGGCCCGCCCCAGCGCGGTGTCCTTTTCCTTCCACTGCCATTCCTCGTATTTGTTCCACAACAGTCGGCGCACTGCGTCCATGCGCAGGAAGATGGCGCCGTCGCGCATCGCAGCCGGCGGTGCGATCAGATCGCGTGCGTACTCGCAGCCGGCCACCAGCACCTGCACACCTTCGCGCACCTCGGCGCGCTTGAGCTCGGCCAGCACGAAATGGGGCTTGCGGAAGTGCCCCAGCCCGCTGCTGTAGACCAGGCCTTGCGGAATCAATGCACGGTTGACGTCGTTGGCCTCGAAGGGATCGATGCCGGATTCGGTCAGCGGCAACAGGGCGAAGTCTTCTTCCTCCACCGTATCCCACAGGCTTTCGCGCGCGTTCAGCCAGTCGCCCAGTTCGTCCTTGGGCAGGCGCGCACCGTAAGGAATTTCCATTTCCCAGCGGTAGTACTCGCGCATCTCGAGCAGGAAAGTGCACATCGTCATATCGCGCGCGTGGCGGGCGTCGGCGATGGTGCAGTTTTTCTGCACCGTGTCGATGAGGGCGGAAAGGTCGACCATGGAGCACTCCTGAAGACAGCTTTATCTGGAGTGTACAAATAAAAACAGCCCGTGCAACCGGGCTGTTTTCAGGGGTATTCCACGCTTCGGCGCTGCATGGCCACTCGGCCAGACAGCCATAGCAAGCCGCTGCTTAGTTNNAGCTGGCCATAAACTTCTGTCGCCCAGGCCTTGTCGTTGAGCGCGTCGGCAATGCCCTCGGCCCAGCGCAGCTTGTCGGCGGGCTTGCTGAGATGCGTGCCGCACTCGGCGTACCACTTCTTCAACGTCTCGGCCGGCAGGGCGAAGCCCTTGAGGCGGTCGATGAACTGGATGCAGGCATCGCCATTCGGGCAGGCGGCCGCGGCGGCGGCGAAGAGTTCATCTGCCTTGGCCGTGTTGCCCATGGAGGCGTACAGGCGGCCGATGTGGGTCAGCGCAAAATGATCCCCGGCCTTGGCGCGGGCGGATTCCAGCAGGCGGCCGGCTTCGGCTGCATCCTGGGTCGCGGCAAAGCTGGCTTCCGCGAGTTTGGCGGAGTCGTACACGTTGGCGTCGGGGTCCGCGGCCAGTGCGGCTTCGCGGGTGGCGAGGTAGGCACGCGCCTTGGACACGCCGAGCTCCCGGTGATGCAGGTGCGCGGCGGTGACGACCAGATCCTTGAAGGCGATGAAATCGGTGGCGTTTTCCGCGGCACGGTCGAGCAGACGGCCGAGCCAGTCGGTATCGTCGAGGTTCTTGTCCACCGCCAGCAGGATCGGCTTGTAGCGCGAGAACTGATAGCCGGTACCGTCGAGCAGGGCTTCGGCCGATTCGATCAGCTTGGCGGAATAGAACGGATCCTCCAGCTCCAGCCGCACGCGCTCGGCCAGGGCGAGGAACTGCTTGACGCTGACGGCGTCCTTCTCCAGTTGCTGGAACTCCATGTAACGCGCGTGGTTGGCCTGGCGCTTTTCCAGCTTGGCCTTGACCCGGGTCAGGCGCTCGGCGTCGTCCGCCAAGTGAGCTTCTACCGCGGTCACCAGCTTTTGCATTTCGTCCAGTCCGGCCACGGCTTCCTCGGCCTTGTCCAGCAGTGCGGTGGCGCCCGGCTTGTCGCCCACGCTGGCCAGCCCCTCGGCGAGTTCGATGTATTCGCCGGTGGCGCTGGCGAGATTGCCGGCTTTCTTCAGCGCGGCCTGCATGAATGCCGTGTCGCCCGCCTGTTTGGCCGATTCGATCAGCGTCTTGGCCGCGGTGAAGTCGGTCGCACCCTCCAGNNCCCGCCAGCGACAGTAAATCGGGCACGGTGGACAGCTTTTCCGCCGCCTTGTTGAAGATCGCAGCGGCGTAGTCCTTGTCCAGCAGATGCTCGGCCGAAGCGGCGGCCAGCTTGCTGAATTCGACCGCGCGCGAGATTTTCGCCTCGGCCTTTTCCAGTACCTTCTTGGCGAATGCGTTGTCGGCGATGACGCTCATCACGTTCTTCGCCAGGTCGATCAGCGGATCGAGATTGCTGGTTTCCTTCAGCGCCTTTTCATACGCGCCCACTGCCGCCGCCTTGTCGCCCAGCACCTTGAACTTGGCTTCCGCCAGCGCGATCTGCTCCTCGCCGCTCATGCAGTAGTCCTCGGCGGTCTGCAGCAGTTCCTCGGCGCGCCCCTGCTCGCCCAGTGCCTTGTAGACGATCGCGCACGCGGCGAGGTCCTTGGTGAACTGGCAGTCGTCCGCCACGCGATCCATCAGTTCCTTGGCGTAGGCTGCGTCAGCGGGTTCCTGCAGGGCTTCCAGCGCCAGCGCCGCGTAATCGGCGCCGCCGCTGCATTGGGCTTCTTTGGGGGATAAGGTGTCGCGGGTAGCCATGGAATCTCCAGATAAACGTAATTCAACCGCGCAATTTTCCGCCTGCGGTGAGTGGCCAGCCAATAAGTAATGTCGATGGCTGCATTAGTGCATCGCACATGGGCGCCACCACAGCGTCTGCGGCACCCTGGGAGGGCGCTGCGATCAGTGCTTCGCCGGCTGCGGCATCAGCTTGTCGATATACGCGATCGCCACGGCCGAGACGATGAACGCCATGTGGATGACGGTCTGCCACAGCAGCACCTTGTCGTCCAGGTTGGCGGCGTTGATAAAGGTTTTAAGCAGGTGGATCGACGAGATGCCGATGATGGCGGTGGCGAGTTTGACCTTGAGCACGTTGGCGTTGACGTGAGACAGCCATTCGGGCTCGTCGGGGTGGCCTTCGAGCCGCAGGCGCGAGACGAAGGTTTCGTAGCCGCCGACGATGACCATGATGAGGAGGTTGGAGATCATCACGACGTCGATCAGGCCCAGCACGATCAGCATGATGGCTTCTTCGCCGAGCTTGAAGGTGCCGGCAATGAGGTGCTCCAGTTCGACCATGAAGTGGACGACGTAGACCACCTGCGCGGCGATCAGGCCTAGGTAGAGCGGAACCTGCAGCCAGCGGCTGCCGAACAGGATGGTGGAGAGGAACTTGCCGCGGGTTTCGGCGGGTGGGCTGGTTTCGGGTTTCATAAAAATGGATGTGATTGAATGAGGGGAATCGAAGCGCCCGGAATTTAGAGGACGTAGCGTGCGAGGTCTTCGCGCGCAGCGAGCGCAGCCAGCCGGTTGGTGACCGTGTCGGCGTCGACCACGTGTTCGCCGGTGACGCTGCCGGCATCGAAGGAGATGTCCTCGAGCAGCTTTTCCATCACCGTATGCAGGCGGCGCGCGCCGATGTTCTCGGTGCGCTCGTTGACCTCGAAGGCAATTTCCGCAATCCGCCGGATGCCGTCGTCGGTGAATTTCAGCGTCACGCCCTCGGTGTCCAGCAGGGCTTCGTACTGGCGCGTCAGGCAGGCGTCGGTCGAGGTCAGGATCCGCTCGAAGTCTTCCACGCTCAGGGCCTGCAACTCGACACGAATCGGCAGGCGGCCCTGCAGTTCGGGGATGAGGTCGGACGGCTTCGACAGATGAAACGCGCCGCTGGCGATGAACAGGATGTGGTCGGTCTTCACCATGCCGTACTTGGTCGACACCGTGGTGCCCTCGATCAGCGGCAGCAGGTCGCGCTGCACGCCCTGGCGCGACACATCGCTGCCGTGGGCATCGCTGCGGCTGGCAACCTTGTCGATCTCGTCCAAAAAGACGATGCCGTTCTGCTCGACCGCTTCCAGCGCCTGCTGCTTGGTTTCCTCGTCGTTGATCAGGCGTCCGGCTTCTTCCTCGGTCAGGAGTTTCATCGCCTCGCGCACTTTCAGCTTGCGGCTCTGCCGGCGGCTCTGACCCAGGTTCTGGAACATGCCCTGCAGCTGCTGCGACAGGTCCTCCATGCCGGGCGGGGTGAAGATTTCCATGCTGGGGCTGACGGCGGCGAGCTCGATCTCGATTTCCTTGTCGTCGAGCTGGCCCTCGCGCAGCTTCTTGCGGAAAACCTGGCGTGCCGTGTTGTCGGCGGCCACCTCGCCGCTGCGGGCCTGGGGCACGAGCACGTCAAGGATGCGGTCCTCGGCCGCGTCTTCGGCGCGCAGGCGCAGTTTCTTCATGTCAGCCTCGCGCGTCTGCTTGACGGCCACCTCGGCCAGGTCGCGGATGATGGCATCCACGTCCTTGCCCACGTAGCCCACTTCGGTGAACTTGGTGGCCTCGACCTTGATGAAGGGCGCATCGGCCAGCCGCGCCAGGCGGCGCGCGATCTCGGTCTTGCCCACGCCTGTGGGGCCGATCATGAGGATGTTCTTGGGCGTGATCTCGTGGCGCAGGCCGGCATCGACCTGCTGGCGGCGCCAGCGGTTGCGCAAGGCGATGGCCACGGCACGCTTGGCCCCTTTCTGGCCGATGATGAAACGGTCGAGTTCGGAGACGATCTCCTGGGGAGTCATTGAAGACATGTGTTCGCTCAATCCAGGGTTTCGATCGTGTGGTTCATGTTGGTGTAGATGCAGATCTCGCCCGCGATGGCAAGCGATTGCCGCACCACCTCTTCGGCACTCAGGGCCGTGTGCTGCGTCAGGGCACGGGCAGCGGCCTGGGCGTAGGCGCCCCCCGAACCGATGGCAACAACCCCGTGTTCCGGCTCCAGCACGTCGCCATTGCCGGTGATGATCAACGCGGCGCTGTGATCGGCCACGGCCAGCATGGCTTCCAGCCGGCGCAACACGCGGTCGGTGCGCCAGTCGCGCGTCAACTCGATGGCTGCGCGCACCAGGTGACCCTGGTGTTTTTCGAGTTTGGCCTCAAAACGTTCAAACAGCGTGAAGGCGTCCGCCGTGGCACCGGCAAACCCGGCCAGCACCTTGTCGTGGTAGAGCTTGCGCACCTTGCGCGCGGTGCCCTTGACCACGATGTGGCCCAAGGTGACCTGGCCATCACCACCGATGGCGACCTGCACGCCTTCAGGCGTTTCGCGACGTACGCAGACGATGGTGGTTCCGTGAAATGATTCCATAGGGGATAGTAGATTGGGATGATCGGATTGATCTCAAGTGCATCAGAAGCCGACATGCCCCAGCAAGGGCACAGCGGAACCTGCTCCGCCGGGCCGCCAGTGCCGCCCCTTGAAGGGGGTCGCGCGCAGCGCGGCGGGGG
>DONB01000043.1 GCA_003510325.1 Thiobacillus sp.
GGATAGCGCAGCGCCATGCCGGTGACGCCCAGCTCCAGCAAGACGAAGGAAAACAGCAGGCCCGCCGCGCCGGTGAGGCCGACGATCAGACTCATTTGGATGCGCGGGAAGCTGTCCTGTTCGAGGCGCCGCCTGATGCGCAGGATGGCGTGGGAGCGGGTGAGGTGGAGGCGGCGGGGCATCGGTGGTGGTGGGTGATTAACAGGCCGATCAGAAAATCTCGGGCCTAGCCTCCTCTGATTCTTCTTTTTCCAGAAAGATTGGTAAGCCGTATTAGCCGCGTACCAGAATCGCGCCCGGTGGAACCCGTCGCTCCAAATCGCGGCAATTGCCCGGAGGTGGCATGTGGCCAGGCGGAATCTTGAAGTGAGCGGCAGGGTAAGGGTGCCGCGTTGAAGCGGGCTCCCCGTATGCAACACACCCGCCAAGTGTCGAGATGGCGAGGCAAGCTGCCAAGACGTTGCGGACAAGCGAAACACGCGCGTTCATTTTCATTCCTCGACTAGCCACATGAACCCTTGATCAGATCCGCCATTCTATCCGCAGCCTTGGATCAAGGTGGGCAAGGATGAGGGGGTTAGCTCAGTCTGTCCCTTATTTTTGAGTACGGCTCAGGGCGCCGAGCCATCCCTCGTCATCGCGCCATCAGCGCGAACACACCCCAGCCCAGGTATTCACGCGTGTAAGCGGCATAGCGCGCGGGCGCCGACGTCAGTTGGGCTCGCACATCTTTCGCCAACGCGTCGTCGGGGTTGGCTTCAAGCCATCGGCGCATGGTCAGCCACTTGGCCGCCTCGTATCTGTCCCAGCTGTCCTGGTCTGCCAGAACCATTTCCACCACGTCGTAACCGAGGCGGCCGAACGACGCGAGCAGTTCCGGAAGTCCGAGAAAGTCGGAGATCGAGCCGGCAAGGCACCCCCTGGCAACGTCTTCCGTCTGCGGCATCTGCCGCCAGTAGGGCTCGCCGATGAGGATGATCCCACCCGGGCTAAGGCTCTGCGCCAGAAGCGCGATCGTGCCCGCGACACCTCCACCGATCCACGAGGCGCCGACACAGGCTGCTACCCCGGCCTTTTGGTCTGAGACGTAGCCCGTCGCATCGCCGTGGATGAACTCGACCTGGTCGGCGACACCGAGCGCTTCAGCCCGGCGTTTTGCCTGCTCGGTGAACAGCTGGCTCAGGTCGATGCCGGTGCCGACGACGCCGTGATCGCGTGCCCAGGTGCACAGCATCTCTCCCGAACCGCTGCCGAGGTCGAGCACCCGGGTCCCCGTTTCCAGACGCAGCGCCGCGCCGAGCGTGGCGAGCTTTTCGGGTGTGAACGGGTTATGGATGCGGTGAGCGCTTTCGGTGATGTTGAAAATCCGTGGGATGTCCACTGTGGATAGCCTCCTTGCGTGATGGTTCACCCGGCCGCATTAGCGTTGCATTGCAGGACGTGCCCCACTGTTTTCTTGCCCCGCGGTTTTCAGATGGGCGGATGTGTTAATGCAAGACCTGACCCCGACGCTGCCGACGCTGCATCGTGACCCCGACGCTGCATCGATGTCCATGTGTTTCACGCCATGCGCCATTAATAGGGCGTCCCGTCCTTGTGGATGAATCGCCATTGTCCATCAGCAAACACGGCCTCGACATCATCGTCCGGATACACAACCTCGTCTCCTGGGGTGCGGTCACCGATCTCGAGGTAGATCACTTCATCGGGCGATTCGTTGATCAGATTGCAGGCGTTACCCGACCCGGCCGGGAAGCCGGCGCACATCCCCGGCGACAGCTGAATCCGTCCTTCGTCCGTGTGCAGCGTCGGGCTCCCGCTCAGGATGTAAATGAACTCGTCCTGTTTCGAATGGGCATGGCGCAAGGCGGAAATCGCGTTCGGCGCCAGGCGCGTGAGGTTGACGCCAAAATTGGACAGGCCGAAGAAATCGCCCAGCTGCCGCTTCTCGCGGCCCGCCACCCGTGAGGCGAAGGGCTCGGGATAGAGCGAAGGTGCGGTACGGGCGGGCACGTCGGCAGCAAGCACGGCGGAGGGCGTCGTTTTCTTGTTCATCAAATTACTCCTGGGCGCAAAGAGATGTCTGATTCGAAATGTTGGAAATCCAAAAGTGCGGCATCGGATTCCGTTTTGAGGAAATGCGGTGCCGGGCCCCTTCAAGGGCTTCGTGGCTGAAGGAATAGTAAAAGGATTAGCATCGAATGCGGGCATCAACGATATCCGAAGCTGACCCCTTTAATTCGGGCGGCAATGAGAAGAGGGGATTTAATAGTAGGTAACCAAGAAGGGCCCCCACGCTGGCAGACAGAATCCATAGGAAAACTTTACGGCTGCGCTAGGCGCCCCATCTCGTGCAAAGGGTCATGCCCCATCGTTGACGTCCTTGTAGGCGAGCATCTGAATCAACTGCTGTTCCTTGGTATCGTCAAGCAGCACGAGTGAACCCTACATTCCTAAAAAATATTCGAGCCTGCCCCTTTGATTGAAAACTCAGGGAGCAGAAGGGGAAGGCAGTTCAGCTTCGCGATGGAACTCGGCCTGCCAGGGCGGGGCGGGTGGTGGTGGGTTGAAGCGCAGGATCACGCCGGCAATCGGTCCTTCCTGCTGCCAGGCCACGCGGCGGTAGCCGGCCATCACGCAATCGTTCTTGAACGTTTCGCCGGGCTGGAGCATGTGCAGCGAACGGTAATGCAGCGCGTCGGGGGCGTTACGCCAGCCGAGTTGGACGAGCTCGCGCGCCATCGGCACCGGCAGGTCGATCCCGTCATCGCGCCAGGCCACCTTGAAGGCCTGCGGAGGCAGCGCCGCCAGGCTTGCGGCATCCACCCGGTACTCGGCCTGGTAGCGCGTATCCTGATTGTCCCGCCAATGGATGCGCAAAGGCATCAGCTCTGACCCCACAGGCCATGCCAGGTGCAGATCGTCGCCCTGGCGGCACAGATAGGCGTGCGTCATCGTCGCCGTGTCGCTCCAGTGGCCGCCGATCAGCGCGCTTACGCGTTCAATGTGCAGGCCGGCCGGCGCGCGCAGCGTCTGCGTATAGAGTTCGCCCGCGTCGTTCAGGCGAAAGCGCTGTACCGGCAGCAGCGTATGCGGCAGCGGCGCCTGCTCAGCCTGTTCGAAACCACGCGCCTTCATCTGGTTCGACACCATGAAGATCGGCCCCTGCGCCATTCCGACGATCAGCGGTGGCACGATCAGGATCGCTAGCCCGCTGACAGCCAAGCCTGTACTTTCGCCCCGCGTGAAGCGCGGCGACTGCAGCGCGCCCGTCAGCAGATGCAGGCCGAACCAGACCATAGGCCCAAGCGTGAACAGCGCGATATAGAACGCAGCCAGCGCCTCCGGGCCGGCGATACTGCGTGCCGGCACCACGATCACCGCCGCCGNNGTGCCGCTTTTCGGCGCGCAGAAACAAAACGATCCCGACGAGGATTACGGCGAACACCGCAGTCCATAGCGCCAAGTCCACCCAGGTCATGGTGTCGAGCATGTGGGATAGGGGTGAGCTTTGCATCAGGCTGTGGTGCGGCGCGTAGTCATCAGGAATCAAAGGGCCCGGGCTCGAATAATTTCATGTCAAAAATCAATTCGAACCTGGCTCCTTTGATTTTCTGAAATCTGGGTGGAAGGGGATTCGATCAGGGAGAAAAGTGTTTGCATGCTACTTGATAACAATTGTTAATTGCACCACTGTTGTTCGCACGGCTCGCCATCGTTGTTTCCATCCATCTTGACGTTCGGGCAGTTTCTCAGGAAAAACTCCGCCTCGGCGCAGGATGTCATTTGCGAGCAATGGGTTCGACCGTCGCAATGNNTGCTTCGTATGCAGTTTGTGGCGTTGCGCGGTGGGTGTACTCGTTATACCCGTAGGCACCCAGGGCGACTATGAACGCAAGCGAAATGAGACGCCCCAGCAGTCCGGGTTTGTGAGAGCGTTTAGCGGGTTCGCTCAGGCGATAAGGATTTTCGGCCGGGCGGGTGGGGCACACAATGTTCTTTGCCTGCTGCTTCCCGTCCTTGCCGATTCCGATCTCGAACGTGAGACGCTCACCGATCCGGGGCCGCTGGCCATCCCTGGGAAAAGCGGAGATGTGGGCGAATACCTCCGGCCCCCCTTGAGTGGGCGTGATGAATCCAAAGCCGCGATCATCGTTCCATTTTGTAAGCGTGCCGTCTATGCGCATACGTATTCGAGCCTGGCCTCTTTAATTCCCGTACTTAAAAGGCTTTTCAGGGAGCAGGGATAGTCTGTTTGTGGGTGATCTCTATGGTGGGCGAGTAGGTGTAGCGTGTGTCGAGCCGACCATCCTTGTCCACGTCGACCTCCGCGGTCGTGAGCAGGCCAAGACGATAGTGCTCGATGCGGACAGGTAATCCGGTATAGGGGTTGATGTATTCCGTGGATGCCAGTACGCCGTGCCGGTAAGTCGTCTTCAAATCGGCGAGGCTGTCGCCGTCGGTATCCACCTCGCCGTATTCGAAATTTCCTGCGCGTAGGCGGTATCGAGTTTCGAAGGTCCCGTCGAAGTCGTCATCCGCTTCGGACGATACGATATGGCCTTGCTTGTCGGCCACTTCCACGTAGTCGACTTTTCCGTCGAGATTGCGGTCGACCTTGGTTCCGAGAAACGTGCCGCTTGGCGAATAGCGCCAAACCAGGTCGAGCACGCCGTCGTAGTTGTAGTCGATTCCATCGTTGTTCACGGGTGCGCGGAAGAACAGGAATGTGCCCACTACGCCGATCAACACGCCAGCCAGGATGGCGCCGAAGCCTTTTGCCGGCGGTTGAGAAGGCGGTGGAGTCGGGTTGGGTACCTCCGTCGCTTCCCATCTCCGAATAACGGTTCTTGCCTGTTCGTAGTCATTGTCTTCGACCACCAGCCGAACCAGGCCGCTGGCCGGAAGCTCGCCAACGCCGCCCTGAAGATAGGCGCCATCCACCCGCGAGGGTATGCCCTCCTGCTGCAGGAGATCGTGAAGCATGTGGGCTTCGAGGGCGTTTGACGGTTCATACAGAGTTTTCATGGATCACTGTCGAAAAGGCAGGGCAAATGGGGTGAGCTCTATTTGTTGCTTAAAGAAATATTCGAGCCTGGCCCCTTTGATTCTTTTGATTCTCAGGGATATTCGAATCTGACCCCTTTAGTTTTTCCAAAGTCCCACGCAGAGAAGGGACCATTCCACGTATCGAGCGTTAGTGGGCCGCGGGCGAGCATCTGGTTTCTCTGACTATCTCGAAGCGTAGGGGGAGAGTTGGTGTTCCTGGCTGGTCTGAAGCGGGGTATTCGAAGCTGCCCCCTTTAATTTAAAAATCAATCAGCGTTTGTTGCTTGAGGAAAAGACTGGGCACAGCAAGGAAAGAGCAAGACCAAGAGGTATTGTAAAAATGAGGCCCCAAGCTGCGAACATGAAAACAATGCTTGCGAGAGAGCTGATGTCAAAGAATCCGAATATCGGCGAGCAGAAAACGCCGGTTCCCTCGTTGCCGTGACATCCAAATAATGTAAATACCCCAAGGAAAGGCCAGGAAAGAATTGGCGAAAACAATACCAAAATCGAAGCGATCCAACATTTTCCTCTTCGTGAAACCCTTTCGTTACTGGGCACGCCTCCCCGAGATGCGGGAATCTCGAAGGTCCCATCCAGATTGAGAAGTGCGCCGCATTTCATGCAGTCGCTCGCCCCTGGTGTTACAGGTACATTGCAGTTTGGACAATGTCTCATGGTTGTTTAGTTTAAGACTTGGCGTTAAAGGGACGAGGCTCTAATAATTTTCATGTCAATATCAATTCGAGCCTGGCCCCTTTTGATTCTTGCTTTAGTTCTTTGTGGTGATCCTAGCTAATCTGAAGCAAGGATACCCTGCGGACTTGAGTACCTTGCGCTCATAGAGAAGCTGCATAGACGGGATGTTTGCGGCTCGGCTTCCCGCTTTGAGAAATCGCGGGCGGCTTGCACTTAATCTTGATTGCCGATAGTGCCTTACCATCTTAGGCCAATGCTGCACTATGTGGCTCGCAAGGTATGTCTGGGCAACGGGATTTGGGAGGCTGGTCACTCTTCGCTGATGGCCGGCGCGTGCAACACTGAAAAGCTCCGCTTTACTGCTGGGCGCCTTTTGAATTTTCGGATCAGCTTGAAGCACTGTCCATTCCAAATACAGCTTTGCGTAATTATCGGCAAGGTCTTTTGTCGTGAAGCAAGGCGGCAATTGCGATGGGAAATAGCCGCATTCAAGAAGACGTTTCGTTCGGTCCATTCGCGGTTGTCCAGGTTGTTATTCTGTGGTGTTTTGAGGGGCGTCTTTATTTTCTAGGATTGCAGTACTCAGTATTGACGATTGCTAGATTTCATTTCCACAGCGAATAGATACTCGCCAGCGAACCAACGGCCCCAAGAAATACCCATGACCAATGGGAAAAGATCAACGTTGCGATACCGCCGCTCCCTGTGTACTTCCGGCTTCTGAACTCCAGATATCGGATTCGAAGCCTGTCTACAGCACCTTCTGAGAACAATGCACTTGAGACNNCGCATATAGCGAAAGAAGTCGCTCGTGGCGGACTTAAGTACCGAATCCGTAATTTGCGTGGGGTCTGTAAACATCCCCCAAATAATGTATGGCTGAGTTCGGCGCAATTTCTCAGAAAAGTAGGGGTAGAGAATAACCGCGACTTCGCCAAGTGTTGATTGTGAGACGACTAACGCCGCCCCGCGCTCGGTGTGGGTTTTATAGCCAGTTTCACGCCCAAATGCATCACGTGTTACTTCATGGGCCTGTATAGGGTGCTGGCCGGAGAAAAGTTGAATTTGTCGGTGGTCATCATTGCGTGAGACATACAGGTTTTCAAAGAAAGAGATTTTCTTAGCCTGTTCGCAAACTGACCCGAAGTGTTTTTCAATCGTCTTGACGTGCACTTTCCAGTTCAGCAGCTTGTATGAACGCTCGCGTGCTGCGGCTTCGTTTTTCTTGCTTTCTTTTTGCATGGCAAAACGGGGTGGCAGAATCTGGCGTAATCAAGTTGAGCGACACCCGCAAGGATTGCAGCAATCGGCCCACGGCGCAATGTCTCGACCAGCCCCACAAAAAAAAGCGCGACTGATTTCTCAGCCGCGCTCAGCACAACAGTTAAGGCCATTCGTCGACAAGTTCAAAACGGCCTTTTCCTTTTGCTAGCTCGGCAACATCGCCAGCAACCCATTCAACCGCCGCACAAAGCTCGCTGGGTCGTCGAGCTGGCCGCCCTCCGCCAGCAGCGCCTGCTCGAACAGCAGGTTGGCCCAGTCGGCAAAGCGGTCTTCGTCGGATTCGCCGTTGAGCCGCGTCACCAATGCGTGTGACGGGTTGATCTCCAGCGTGGGCTTCACCGTGGGCGCGGCCTGGCCGGCGGCCTTGAGCAGGCGTTCGAGGTTGGCGCTCATGTCGCCTTCGCCGGTGACCAGGCAGGCGGGCGAGTCGGTGAGGCGGTGGGTGACGCGGACGTCCTTGACGCGTTCGCCGAGCGTGGTCTTGATGCGCTCGACCAAGGGCTTCATCGCATCTTCGGCTTCCTTCTGCGCGGTCTTCTCGGCTTCGTCTTCCAGCGCGCCCAGATCGAGGCCACCCTTGGCGACGGACTTCAAGGGCTTGCCGTCGAACTCGTGCAGGTTGCCGGTCAGCCATTCGTCGACGCGGTCGGACAGCAGCAGCACTTCGATGCCTTTCTTGCGGAAGATTTCGAGGTGCGGGCTGTGCTTGGCGGCGGCGAAGCTGTCGGCGGTGATGTAGTAGATCGCGGTCTGGCCTTCCTTCATGCGGCCGATGTAGTCCTTGAGCGACACCACTTGGGCGTCGCTGTCGGTGTGGGTGGAGGCGAAGCGGAGCAGGGCGGCGATCTTCTCCTTGTTGGCGTAGTCCTCGCCCGGGCCTTCCTTCAGCACCTTGCCGAAGGCGTTCCAGAACTCGACGTATTTTTCCGGCTGGTTCTCGGCCAGGTCTTCCAAGAGGCCCAGCACCTTCTTCACCGAGCCATTCTTGATTGCATCGATGTCGCGGCTCGACTGCAGGATTTCGCGCGAGACGTTCAAGGGCAGGTCGGCCGAGTCGATCACCCCGCGCACGAAGCGCAGATAGGCCGGCATCAGCTGCTCGGCGTCGTCCATGATGAAGACGCGGCGCACGTAGAGTTTGATGCCGTGACGGCGGTCGCGGTCGTAGAGGTCGAACGGCGCGTGCGACGGCACGTAGAGCAGCGAGATGTATTCCTGCTTGCCCTCGACGCGGTTGTGCGACCACGCCAGCGGCGGCTCGAAGTCGTGGGCGACGTGCTTGTAGAACTCGTTGTATTCCTCGTCGGTGACGTCCTTCTTGGCGCGCGCCCACAGGGCGGAGGCCTTGTTGACGGTCTCGTCCTCGTCGGTGGGCGTTTCCACGCCGTCCTTCCATTCGGTCTTCTTCATCACGATGGGCAGGGTGATGTGGTCGGAATAGGTGCGGATGACCGACTTGATCTTGTAGTCGGAAAGGAACTCGTCCTCGCCTTCGCGCAGATGCAGCACGATCTCGGTGCCGCGGCCGGGCTTGTCGACGGTTTCCAGCGTGTAGTCGCCGGCGCCTTCCGATTCCCAGCGCACGCCGTGCTCGGACGTGAGGCCGGCGCGGCGGGTGGTCAGCGTCACGCGGTCGGCGACGATGAAGGCGGAGTAGAAGCCGACGCCGAACTGGCCGATCAGCGCGGCGTCCTTCTTCTGGTCGCCGGACAGCTGGCTGAAAAATTCGCGGGTGCCGGATTTGGCGATGGTGCCGATGTGCTCGATGACCTCCTGCCGGCTCATGCCGATGCCGTTGTCGCTGATGGTCAGCGTGCGCGCCTCGCGGTCGAAGGCGATGCGGATCTTGAGGTCGGGGTCGTTTTCATAGAGCGCGGAATCGGACAGGCCCTCGAAGCGCAGCTTGTCGGCGGCGTCGGAGGCGTTGGAAATCAGTTCGCGCAGGAAAATGTCCTTGTTGGAATACAAGGAATGGATCATCAGCTGGAGAAGCTGTTTGACTTCGGCCTGAAAGCCCAGGGTTTCTTTGCTGCTGGTGGCGGACATGCCTTTATCTCCCGTTACTTAATATTGCACATACAAACAAGGTGAAACGGGAAATGGGGGCGGCTTGGCGGGTTTCAAGCCCTGAGGGCGTCATTCCGGCGGAGCGTGGTTGTTGCCGACTTGTNNGTCGGCTTTACAACCACGCCACCCCCCTTGCGGGGACAACCACGGCCTGCCCCTTGCGGGCGGACGCCGGAATGACGGGGTGGTGCTTATCTTGCCTGGACGGCGGCGGGATCGAGCGAAGCGGACTTGCCCTGCGTGGCCGGATGCAGGTGGCCGACGAACTGCTCGGTGGCCGCGCGCCAGGAGAATTTCTCCGCGTGGGCGCGTGCGGTGCGGCGGTCGATGTCGAGCGCGGCCATGCAGGCCTGGCGCAGGTCGTCGTGCATGACGCCGGCGGGCGAGTCGCCCAGCACGTCGATCGGTCCGGTGACCGGGTAGGCGGCCACCGGCAGGCCGCAGGCCATGGCTTCNNGTCCAGCTGGGGAAGACGAAGACGTCGGCGGACGCATAGACCTCGGCCAGTTCCGGCTGCTTCATCACGCCGAGGTAATGGGCATCGGGATACTGGGCGCGCAGTCCGGCCAGCGCCGGGCCGTCGCCCACCACCCATTTGGAGCCGGGCAGGTCCAGCTTCAGGAAGGCCTCGACGATCTTCTCGACCGCGACCCGGCCGACATACAGGAAGATCGGGTGCTCGGTGTCGAGGCGATGCGAATCCTGCATCCTGAACACGTCGAGATCGACCCCGCGCGACCACAGCACGACGTTGTCGAAGCCGAAGGCCTCAAGGTCGGACTTGACCGCGGGGGTGGGCGCCATCACCGCGCGCGCGGGGCCGTGAAACCAGCGCAGGAAGCGGTAGGTCCAGGCGAGCGGAATACCCGTGCGGGCCTTGACGTATTCGGGGAAGCGGGTGTGATAGGCGGTGGTGAAGGGCAGATCGTTGTCCAGCGCATGGCGGCGCGCGGCCAGACCCAGCGGACCTTCGGTGGCGATGTGCAGCGCGTCGGGGGCGTAGTCGCGGATGCGCTTGCGGGCCGCGTTGCCGGCCAGCACCGACAGGCGGATGTCGGGATAGGTGGGGCAGGGCAGGGTGCGGAATTCCAGCGGCGAGAGGATATCCACCTCATGCCCCATGGCCTGCATTTCGCGGCGGGTGGTGGTGAGCGTGCGCACCACGCCGTTGACTTGCGGTGACCAGGCGTCGGTCACGATCATGACTTTCATGGTGTCTCCAGTACGGTTGCCTTGCGGGGGGCGCCGGATGCGTCCAGGCAGTGGGTCCAGTGGATGATTTCGAGCGTGCCGTCGGCGGTTTCGGCGAGCGCGGTCAGGCTTTCCACCCAGTCGCCGTCGTTGCAGTACAGCAGGCCGTCGAAGGTGCGGATTTCCGCCTTGTGGATGTGGCCGCAGATGACGCCGTCGCAATCGCGCCGGCGCGCTTCGTCGGTCATCACCTTCTCGAACGCGGTGATGAAGCTGACCGCGTTCTTGACCTTGTGCTTGATGTACTGCGACAGCGACCAGTAGGGGTAGCCCATGCGCGTGCGCAGGCCGTTGAACCAGCGGTTCAGCGCCAGGATCAGGGTGTAGCCGGTGTCGCCCAGATAGGCCAGCCAGCGCGCGTGCTGCATCACGCCGTCGAACAGATCGCCGTGGGTGACCAGGAAACGCCGGCCGTCGGCGGTGACGTGGATCACCTCGTCGGCCACCTCGATGTCGCCGAAGGCCAGGCCCATGAACTGCCGCGCCATCGAATCGTGGTTGCCGGGGACATAAATAACCCGGGTTCCCTTGCGCGCCTTGCGCAAGAGCTTCTGCACCACGTCGTTGTGCGAGCGCGGCCAGTACCAGCCGCGCCGCAACTGCCAGCCGTCGATGATGTCGCCGACCAGATAGAGCGTGTCGGATTCGTTGTGCTTCAGGAAATCGAGCAGGTAGCGGGCCTGGCAGCCGGGCGTGCCGAGGTGGATGTCGGAAATCCACAGCGTGCGGTAATGGCGGGAAGGATGTTCGACAGCGGGTGTTTCGGGGGGAAAGCTGGCCGTCTGCCCCGAGGGGTAGAAGCCTGCGCCGGACGGCAGCGGGGCGGAGCCATCGGGACGCGCGCGGAGCAGATTCGTGACGCGATTCAGCATGCCGCCATCAGGCCACGGTCATGTGACCATGGCGTGGCATTCGGGTGAAGCTTTGGTGACGCGTCATGCCCCCGCGCGGAGGCTGGAAAGGCTTAGCGCGAGAACAGTTCCAGCAGCACGTCCTGGGCGCTGTAGTGCTTGGCGCGGCGCGCCTTGCGGCGGCGGTAGCTGCCGTCGGGCTGCATGTCCCAGGCCTGCACGTTGTCGCGCAGGTAGGGCTTGAGGCCCTCGTTGATGATGCGTTTTTTCAGCTTGGGGTTGAGGATGGGGAAGCCGGTTTCGATGCGGCGGAAGAAGTTGCGGTCCATCCAGTCGGCGCTGGACAGATACACCCGCTCGTCGCCGCCGTTCCTGAAATAGAAGATGCGCGTGTGCTCGAGGAAGCGCCCGACCACCGAGCGCACCCGGATGTTCTCCGACAGCCCGGCGATGCCCGGGCGCAGCGCGCACACGCCGCGGATGACGAGGTCGATCTTCACGCCGGCCTGGCTGGCGGCATACAGCGCGGCGATGACCTGCGGCTCCAGCAGCGCGTTCATCTTGGCGATGATGGCGGCGGGCTTGCCGGCGGCGGCCAGCTCGGCCTCGCGGTTGATCGCGACGATGACTTCGCTGTGCAGGGTGAAGGGGGCCTGCCACAGCTGCTTGAGCTTGCCGGCCTTGCCGAGCCCGGTGATCTGGGTGAACAGGCTGGCGACGTCGGCGGTGATGGTTTCGTCGGCGGTCAGGAGGCCGAAGTCGGTGTACAGGCGTGCGGTGCGGGCATGGTAGTTGCCGGTTCCCAGGTGGGCGTAGCGCCTGAGCTCGCCTTCCTCGCGGCGGATGACCAGGGCGAGTTTGGCGTGGGTCTTGTGGCCGACCACGCCGTAGACGACATGGGCGCCGACTTCCTCCAGCTTGGCCGCCCAGTTGATGTTGGCCTCCTCGTCGAAGCGCGCCANNGACGGTGACTTCCTTGCCCGACTGCGCGGCGAGGATCAGCGCCTGCATCAGCTTGGAGTCGGTGCCGGTGCGGTAGACGGTCTGCCGCATGGCGACGACATGGGGGTCGGTGGCAGCCTGTTCGATGAAGTCGATCACCGGCTGGAAGGATTCGAACGGGTGGTGCAGCAGGATGTCGTGCTTGCGGATATGCGCAAAGATGTCGTCCTGCTTGCTCAGGCGCACCGGCAGCGCGGGGACGAAGGGGGTGAACTTGAGGTCGGGGCGGTCGACCCAGTCGGGCACCTGCATCAGGCGCACCAGGTTCACCGGGCCGTGTTCCTGGTAGAGGTCGTCGGCGTCGAGCTCGAACTGTTCGAGCAGGAAGGCCGCCATCGACGACGAGCAGTTGTCGGCCACCTCCAGCCGCACCGCCGCGCCGAAGTGGCGCTGCGGCAGTTCGCCCTGCAGGGCCTGGCGCAGGTTCTTGGTTTCCTCGTCGTCGACGAACAGCGTGGAATTGCGGGTGACCCGGAACTGGTAGCAGCCTTCCACCGTCATCCCGGCGAACAGCTCGCCGACATGGGCATGCAGGATCGACGACAGGAACACGAAGCCGTATTCGCAGCCGGCGATTTCCTCCGGCAGGCGGATGACGCGCGGCAGGGAGCGCGGCGCCTGCACCACGGCGGCGCCGGAATTGCGGCCGAAGGCGTCGCGGCCGGACAGTTCGACCGCGAAATTGAGGCTCTTGTTGAGCACGCGCGGGAAGGGGTGCGAGGGATCGAGCCCCACCGGGGTGAGCACCGGCATCAGCTCGCGGAAGAAGTAGTCGCGGATCCACGCCGCCTGGGTTTCGTTCCACTGCGTGCGGCGGAAAAAATGGACGCCCTGTTCGGCCAGTTCCGGAATGATGTCGTCGTTGAGAAGCTCGTATTGCCGGGCCACCAGCGCATGCGCCATGTCCGACACCGCGCGGAACTGCTGGCGCGGCGTCATGCCGTCGGGCGAGCGCTGGGTGGAATTGGCGCGGATCTGTTCTTTCAGTCCGGCCACCCGCACCTCGAAGAATTCGTCGAGGTTGCTCGACACGATGCAGAGGAATTTCAGCCGTTCCAGCAGCGGCATGCTGAGGTCGTCGGCCTGCGCCAGCACGCGGCGCTGGAATTCGAGGATGCCGAGTTCGCGGTTGATCAGGGTATCGGGGCTGGGTGGTGTCATCGTATTAGTATCCATGGCGTGCTTGAATGATAAGTGGCCGCCGCAGTTCCAATATGACACTTAAATGACAACTCCGCATCCGCAGGAAATCGAACTCAAGCTCGCGCTGCCGCCGGGACAGGCCGACGCCTTCCTCAAGCGGATGGCCAGGCGGCGCAGCACGCCGGTGCAGATGGACCTCGTCACCCGGTATTTCGACACCCCGGACTTTGCCTTGAGCGCAGTGGGCGTGGCGCTGCGGGTGCGGCGGGCGGGGCGGCGCTGGCTGCAGACGCTGAAGACCGAGGGCGAGCGGCAGGGTGGCCTGTCGCGCCGGGTCGAGTTCGAAATGCCGGTCGCGGGCGGCGCGCTGGACTGGACGCGGTTTCCGGACGAGGCGCGGGCGTATGTGCCGGAGGCCTTGCGCGAGCGGGTGGGGCCGGTGTTCGAGACGCGCTTCCGGCGCACCGCCTGGCTGCTGAAAGGCCGGGGCGGCACGCAGATCGAGGTGGCGCTGGATGTNNATGTTGCGGGCGAATCCCGCCAGCCGATCTGCGAGATCGAGCTCGAGCTGAAAGCAGGCCAGCCGGATGCGCTGTTCGCGCTGGCGCTGGAGTGGGCGGGGGCGTTCGACAAACTGCCGTTCGACGTCAGCAAGGCCGAGCGCGGCGTGCGCCTGGCGCACGGCGTGGCGGATGCGCCGGTCAAGTCGGTGCCGCTGGTGCTCGAGGACGGCGTCAGCGTGGAGGACGGCTTTGCCGCGATCGTCCAGGCCTGCCTCGCGCAGTTCCAGGCCAATTTGCCGGGCGTGCTGGACTCCGAAGACATCGAGTACGTGCATCAGGCGCGGGTGGCGTTGCGGCGCCTGCGCGCGGCGCTGCGGCTGTTTCGCCGCGTGTGCGTGCTGCCGGACGACCTGATGGGCGGCCTGCGCACGCTGGTCGATGCGCTCGGACCGGCGCGCGACTGGGATGTGCTGTGCAGCGAAACGCTGCCGGCGATGGCCCCGCACTATGCGGATCAGGCGGGCTGGCGATACGGTGCCGAGGCGCTCGACGCGCAGCGCGCCGGGGTGCGGGCGGCCATGCGCGCTGCCCTGATGCAGGGACAGCCGGGCGCCTGGCTGCTGGCGATGCAGCGCTGGCTGCTGCAGCATGGCTGGCGCTCATGTCCGTCAGCGGAGGCGGTGCCGCAGGAACAGCGTCTTGCGCAGATGTCACCTCTGGACGCATGGGCGCGGCGGGCGTTGAAGAAGGGGCATCGCCGCGTCGTGCGCGGCGCGCGCAAGTTCGCCGACCTGCAGCCGGCGGAGCGCCATGCGCTGCGCATCGCGATCAAGCGCCAGCGCTATGCGGCCGAGTTTTTCCAGACGCTGTTTTCCCGGCATGCCCGTCGGCAGGTGCGCTATCTGGCGGTGCTGCGCGACGCCCAGGACAGCCTCGGGCGCGCCAACGATGCCCATATTGCAAAGGGACTGCTGGAGGCGGCGCCGGCGGAGGCGGNNCAGAGGCGGACGATTCGATCCCCGACCTCGAACGCGAACTCACCGACAAGGGCCGCAAGCAGGCGGCGCGCATGGCCGACTGGCTCAACCCGCGGCTGCCGCAGGATATCCGGATCCTGGCGAGCCCGGCGACCCGCACCCTGCAAACCGCACAGGCGCTCGGGCGCTACTACGATCGGGAACCTGCGCTGGCGCCGGGCGCCCGTGCGGAAGCGGTGCTGGCCGCCGCAGGCTGGCCGGATGCAGTGTCTCCGGTGCTGATCGTCGGCCATCAGCCCACGCTGGGCCAGGTGGCGATGCGACTGCTGACGGGTCAGACGGGCGACCTGGCGGTGAAGAAAGGCGCGATCTGGTGGTTCCAGAGCCGCGAGCGGGCGGGTGAATTGCAGGTGGTCTTGCGCGCTGTGGCCGCGCCTGACTGGTTATAATCGCCATGTGAACACACAGCCCAACCAGCATCAGGCGATCCAGCTGAACCCGGCCACGCAGACGAGGTGCGTCCAGTGCCGGGTTGGCTGAGCAGTCTGCGCGAACTGATCGCGGAAGCGAGCCCCCTGCGCCGCTTCATGCTTGCCCTGCTGGTGCTGCTGCCTCTGGCCGCGCTGGCCGCTGCCTATCTGTGGTTCAACCCGCCCGTCTATCGCGTGCTGTACACGCAGCTGTCCGACCGCGCCGGCGGCGAAGTCATTGCCGCGCTCGACCAGCTCGACATTCCCTATCGCCTGTCTGCCGCCGACGGCACCATCGAGGTGCCGGTCGAGCAGCTGCACGCGGCACGCTACCGCCTGGCGGCGCAGGGCCTGCCCAAATCCGACGCCGATGCGCAGGATGAGGTCGATCGCGCGCCGCGCTTCGGCGCCTCCTCGCTGCAGGAGCAGCAGCGTTTTCAGCGTGGGCTCGAAATCGATCTGGCGCGCTCGATCCAGTCGCTCGAAGCGGTCGAGCTGGCACGCGTCCATCTCGCCCTGCCCAAGGTGTCGCCGTTCCTGCGCAATGCGCCGCCCGCTNNCCCGCCACGGCCGCGGTGCTGGTGCGGCTGCGTCCGGGCGCACAGCTGACGACGCAACAGGTGACGACGATCCAGACCCTGGTGGCGGCCGGCGTGCCGCGCATGAAGCGGACCGAGGTGCAGGTGCTCGATCCGCGCGGGGTACTGCTCGGCGGCGCGGTGGCCGAGGTCGAGCCGACGCAGCGCATGGCGCTGGAGCAGGATCTGGCGCGACGGGCGCTGGCGGTGCTGGAGCCATGGCTGGGCAAGGATCGCGTCAGCGTGCAGGTGACCGCCACGCTGGAAGACAGCGAAATCCGCCAGACGGTGGAGCGGGTGCGCAACGTGGTGATCGGCGGCCAGGCGCGTCCGCTGGAAAAGACCGTGCGCACCACGCTTGAGCCGGAAGGCCGCATCCGGCGCGTGAACGCCATCGTCATCCTGAACTTCGACGCCGATGCTGCCGCGATCAGGCGCGCCGGCCAACTGGCGCGGCAGGCGCTGGGCCTGCAGACGGCGCGCGGCGACTCGCTCAACGTGTACGCGCTGCCGGCGGCGACACCCGAACCGCAGGCCGAGCTTCCGGTCGAGCCGCTGGTGGCGCAGTCGCCGCCGGCGTCGATCCCGCGGGTGCAGCCGGCCAGCCCGCCGCCGCAGGCGTCGCCTTTCCCCAGGATTCCGCCGTGGGCGCTGGCCGCTGCCGCCGTCGTTCTGCTCATGGTTGCCTTGGCCGGCCTGCGGCGCAGCCGTCGTGCGCCTGTGATCGCAGTGCCGGCCGAGGATTTCGACGCCGAACTCGACGCCGCCCGCAATCAGGTGCTGGCCGATCCGCGCGTGGCGGCGGACGTCATCAAGCTCTGGATGCGTGCATGAGCCGCCGCATGAATCAAGCCAGGATGCGCGCATGAGCCAGGCCGGGATCGAAAAGGCCGCCGTGCTGCTGCTCGCCCTGGGCGAGGACGCCACGGCCGCGGTGTTCCGCTTTCTGAGTCCGCTGGAGGTGAGTCGGCTGGGCAGCGCGATGCGCGAGCTGGACGTGCTGCCGCGCGAACGCGTGCGCGCCATCCTGCACGACTATGCGGCCGAGGCCGCCGAGCAGACCGGGTTCGCCGCCGACACCGGACGTTTTCTCGACGAGACGCTCAAGCGGGCGCTGAGCCCGGAGCGCGCGCAGGCGATGCTGCAGCGGTTGGGGGCGTCGGGTGCGAAGGCGCTGGAGAAGCTGGCCTGGCGCGAACCGGCGGAGATCGCCGGCCTGCTGGAAACGCAACCGCCGCAGCTGATCGCGGTGGTGGCTTCCCAACTGCCGCGCGACGTCGCCGCCGCGGTGCTCGAACTGCTGCCCGGCGCGACGCGCGCGAACGCCTTGCAGAGCTTGGCACACAGCGATGCGCCCAGCCCCGACATGCTGGGCGAACTGGACGGCTGGCTGGCCAGCCTGGAGCCGGCGGTGCCCGCACAGGGCGAAGCTGCCGTGGCCAGCCTGCTGGGACAGATGAGTGAAGGCAGTGCCGCCGCCGCCCTGAGCCAACTCGACCAGAACGACGCCGAACTGGCGGCGCGACTGCGCGTGCGCAATCTCGCGTTCGAGGATCTGGCGCGGCTGCCCGAGGCGAGCCGCAAGACCTTCCTGCGCAACGTCGGCGCGCGCACCCTCTTGCATGCGCTGAAGGGCAGCGACGGGCAGGTGCTCGACGCGCTCGCGTCGGTGATGAGTCCGACCGCCGCGCAGCGCATGCGCGTCGATCTTGATACGCTGGGCGCGGTGCCGGTCACCGCGATCCAGGCCGCGCAGGACGAAGCCGGCGCGATCCTGCGGCGACTGGCGGCAGAGGGTGCGATCCTGTACCCGGAAGAGGAGGCAGCCGCATGAGCAGCGAGCCTCGGCACGTGCGAGCGCCCGCGAATGCGGCCGCCGACGACGCGCTATCCCATGTCTTGCACATCGTCCTGAAAGAGGAGGCGGCATGAGCACGCACGACGACCCCACGGCCAATGACGCCACGGCATTCGAGCAGTGGGAGGTGGTGGAACTGGCGGCGTCTTCGGCCGAAGGCACGCCGCCCGCCGAAGCCGCCGAGGCCGAACTGGCCCGGCTGCGCGAAGCCGCGCGTGCCGAGGGCTATGCCGATGGCCTGGCTGCCGGCCGGGTGGAAGGCGAGCAGGCCTGCGGCCGCATGAAGCAGCTGGCCGAAAGCTTCGGCAACACGCTCGACAATCTCGATTTCCGGCTGGCCGACATGGTGCTGGAACTGGCGCTCGACGTCGCGCGCCAGGTGGTGGCGGGCGAGCTCGCCGCGCGGCCCGAGCGCATTCTCGACGTGGTCAACCTGGCGCTGAAGCAGATGGCCGAGACCAGCCGCGAAGCGCGTCTCCTGCTGAATCCGGACGATGCCGCGCTGGTGCGTCCGCACCTCGACCAGGTGCTGGACAAGAACCGCCTGCGCATCGTCGAGGACGTGCGCATCGTGCGCGGCGGCTGCCTGATCGAAACCGGGCAGGGCGACCTCGACGCCACGCTGCCGGCGCGCTGGCGTCAGGTGGTGCAGGTGTTGGGCAGCAACCAGAACTGGATCGAATAGTGGACCGCATCGTCCGCCTGCGCGAATACTTGGCCGACTGCCGGCGCGCGGTGGCCTGGGCGACGCCGATCGCGAGCAGCGGGCGGCTGACGCGGGTGTCCGGCCTGGTGATGGAAGCGGTCGGCCTGCGCCTGCCGGTGGGCAGCCAGTGCCACGTCCAGATTCCCGGCGGACAGAGCATCGAGGCCGAGGTGGCCGGGTTCGCCGGCGATCGCCTGTTCATCATGCCGGCGACCGACATCTATGGCGTGATGCCGGGCGCGCGGGTGATACCCGACAATCCGATGGCGGCGCAGCCGCCGCGCCTCGGAATGCGCTACGTGCCGCGGCGCCGCGCGCAGGACCGGGTGCGTCAGGTGCCGGTCGGCGATCGCCTGCTGGGCCGCGTGCTCGACGGCGCCGGACGGCCGCTCGACGGTCTCGGCCCGCTGTCGCTGGAGCGCCGGGTGCCCTTGTACAGCCGCCCGATCAATCCGCTGGAACGCGCGCCGATCCGGCAGACGCTCGACGTCGGCGTGCGCGCGATCAACAGCATGCTGACCGTCGGCCGCGGCCAGCGCATGGGCCTGTTCGCCGGCTCCGGC